>NZ_JACBEZ010000080.1:0-1125 GCF_013391465.1 Acinetobacter sp. SwsAc2
CAATGGCTAAGTGCGCCCTTCGGGAAAACCACGATAGCATGGGCTGTCTTGAATTTCAATTCAAACAGACCTATGCTTGAGGGGGATTCCTTGAGATGGTGATGGTATGAGTGTTGAAACTTTAGAGCAAAAAATTGCAAAGCAAGAAGAACGATTAAGACAACTAAAAGCACAAAAACAAGCTATTGCTGCTCGTGAAAAAAAGAAAAATTCTGATCGACAAAGAAAAGATGATACTAGACGTAAAATTCTACTGGGAGCTTGGGTTCTAAACAAACTGAAAAATGATGAATCTTTTAAGGGTCAACTAACCGATTTTGAAAAGTTTTTAAGCACGGAAAGTAAGACTGAAGAAAATAGGCAGAAAGATAAAGATCTTTTTAATGGCGTTATATGGAATAACACCTAAATTTCGCATATGAGATTTTGTATTAAATAAAAAAACAATCCCCTAAAAATAGGGGATCTTGTTAGTAATGGAATCGACATTGAATTATAGAGATTCGTTCATCTGTCACTTCATAAACTAATCTATGCTTTTCATCAATCCTACGACTCCAAAATCCTGAAAGATTAGCTTTTAAAGGTTCTGGTTTTCCTGTTCCTTCAAAAGGTGTTCGCTGACATTCTTTGATTAAGGTATTAATACGCTTAAGTATCTTTTTATCCTGTGTCTGCCAATAGATATATTCATCCCAGGCATTATCAGTCCATTCGACGTTACGATTCGTCATCCTCAATCAACTCTCTGTGTTTTGTTTTCCCTGCACGTAATTGAGCAATTGATTCATTTAAACGACTTGCATTATTTGGAGATGAAAGGAGATATAACGTTTCCATTAAGCTATCATAATGATCTTGTCCCATTACTACAGCATGGCCACCTTCTTTTCTTGTAATAAAAGCAACGTCTACATCATCAATTACTTTATCTAAAACAGATTTTAAATTGTTACGTGCGTCCGTATATGTAAATACATGCATATATCTATCCCTCATAGGGTAAGCTGCGTCAAAACGCTGCTAGCTAGACTACCTAGGCGGTAGTGATTGAAACTTTACAATCCTAAATGTACAGAATACTGTACATATTGTCAATTTCGTATAACAGCCATTATGTTAAAT
>NZ_JACBEZ010000081.1:0-1113 GCF_013391465.1 Acinetobacter sp. SwsAc2
GGCACATTCATTTCTCTCCAACGTGCACCTGTTGAAAGAATCACTGTTTTAGATTCAAGCTTCGCACCATTTTCTAAAGTGACTTCAACCAAGCCATTTGCTGTCTCATCCGCACCTTTGATGTTAGAAACACGTTGTAAGTTCATGATGTCCACACCGTACTCACGTACATGTGCTTCCATTTCAGCAGCAAACTTCGGCCCTTGAGTCTTTTGAATCGAGGTATAGTTTTCAATGTCCATGGTATCCATGACTTGACCACCCATACGTTCAGCCACGATCCCTGTTTTAATGCCTTTACGTGCTGCGTAGATGGCAGAGGTATTTCCTGCAGGGCCACCACCAATCACTAAAACATCAAAAGCATCTTTGGCATTGAGTTTTTCAGCTTCTTTGGCAGCGGAATTGGTATCCAGTTTGGCAATAATTTCTTCCAAGGTCATACGGCCTTGACCGATATGGTTATTGTCTTGGAACACCATCGGTACAGCCATAATTTTGCGCTCTTCGACTTCGTCTTGGAAGAATGCACCATCAATCATGGTTGCTGTCGTGCCCGGATTGTAAATGGCAATCAGGTTCAACGCTTGCACCACGTCTGGGCAGTTATGACAGCTTAAAGAGACAAATACGTCAAAGTCAGACTGGATGCCCAAAGCTTTGATTGAGGCCAAAACTTCATCAGATACTTTGGGTGCATAACCTGAGGTCTGTAACAATGCCAAGATCAAAGAGGTAAACTCATGTCCCATCGGTAAACCCGCAAAGAACACACGTGGTTGTTCACCGGCTTTTGCTACACCAAAGCTAGGTGCACGTGAGTTTTGACCATCAAAACGTGCAGTCACCAGTGGAGACAGTGCTGCAACTTCTTCAACCAATTCTTTAATTTTGTCTGATTTCTCAGAACGGTTCAAAGTCGCAACCAATTCAATCGGACCTTCTAGGCGTTCAAGAAGTGTTTTTAATTGAGCTGAAGTATTTTGATCTAACATTGTTAAGCTCTCCAAAGCAGTCTGTAAAATTATTTGATAGAAGAATCATAGAGTAAATCTAAAAATAGATAAAACAGTTTGTTTTTATTTTAATAATCGGTTTTATAGATTTAAAGAT
>NZ_JACBEZ010000082.1:0-992 GCF_013391465.1 Acinetobacter sp. SwsAc2
TTTCTAGGACGAGTATTCAGTGACATGGCAACTTGATTTAAATAATGCTGATCTGCCTGATTTAAATCAATCCCTTTAGGTAAATATTGCCTAATTAAACCATTCATATTTTCGCATGTGCCTTTTTGCCAGGGTGAATGTGGGTCACAGAAATATACATCTATGCCTAAATCTTCTTCAAGTATTTTATGTTCTGCCATCTCGCGTCCACGGTCATAGGTCAACGTTTTACGCAGTTCTGCAGGTAAATATTTCAGAGCTTCAGTTAAAGCCTTGCGCACTGATTCTGCCTTTGCATCAGGTAATGTTGCCAAGATACAGAGCCGTGTATTTCGTTCAATAAGTGTTGCTATCGAACTTTTATTGTCTTTACCTTTAATTAAATCAGCTTCCCAATGACCCGGTATTTTTCTTTCTTGAACTTCGGCTGGGCGCTCATGAATAGTTTTAATATCCTGTAATATAGAATCTTTTTTAGGTTCACCGTTAGCTTTTCGCTTTTTATTTTCATGACGTAGACAGGATAATAAGTCTTTTTTCAACTCACCCTTTGGTAATGCTCGTATCGTTGAATAAATCGTTGTATGGCTTACATTCATTGTTTGATCCAAATCAGGAAATGTCTTTAAACGCTTTGCTATTTGCTGAGGAGACCATAAACAACGGATCGCTTCAACAATAAATTTCCAGAGGATTGAATCGATTTTGAGTTTTCTGTGACCACGTCTACGTCTAGCGAAGGTGTTATCAGAAGCATATCGAGCTTGATAAACGTCATTGATGCTATTTCTTTTAAGCTCACGATAGATCGTACTAGGATGTCTTTTAATGAGTTCAGCAAATTTTCTGGCTGAAAAGCCTTCTTTTCTTGACTCAAGCATTAATGCAGTACGATCTTCAAAGTTAAGATGATGGTATGACAATTTTATATACTCCATAAACCCTTTAAATTAATTAGGTGGTTTATGTCGCACTTCAAGTTTTACTCTGCC
>NZ_JACBEZ010000083.1:0-977 GCF_013391465.1 Acinetobacter sp. SwsAc2
TTACGCGAATCTCAACTTTTTAAGTCTTTGAAATAAAAAGGACATAACCCAATTTAATTTTCGACTAAGAAAAGCAAAGCAAGTTATGTCCATTTACGAATTTATCATTTCTGTATTTTTAATCATAGAGCAATTTTACTCAGCGATTGTCATTCAACCTTTAAGAAGTAGAGGATTTCCACCCGCTTTAAGTGATATTGAAATTCTTACTATACAAATTGTGGGAGAGTTTCTTGGCTTAGATTCTGATAAAAATATCTGGTTCTACTTTAAACACAATTGGTTTGAATGGTTTCCAAAATTAGGTTCCTATCCTAATTTTTGCAAACATTGTGCAAAATTATGGCATGTAAATCAACAGATTATGTCACAACTAAAATCTGTTTTCGGTTTAGATAATATTCATTTTATCGATGGCTTTCCTATACCTGTTTGTCGTTATGCTAGAGCAAAAAAACATAAAAACTTCAAAGAATCTGCAGGTTTTAGTTATTGTGCGGCTAAACAAGAAAAATATTATGGTTTCAAAGGACATATCGTTATTAACTTTTCAGGAATGATTACAGGCTATACTTTTGCTCCAGCTCATTGTGATGAACGTGATGTTGCACCAGAAATTACTCAAGATATTCAGGGATTACTTGGTGGTGATAAAGGATACTTAAGACCTGAATTAAAACACTATTTTAAGTACCAAGATATTGATTTACAAACACCTTATAGAAAGAACATGACTGATAGCAGGTCTAAGGAAGCTATGGCGAGGCTCATGAATGCTCGTAGAAAAATTGAGACTGTTATAGGTCAATTAACTGAACGATTTCACATTCAAAAAGTAAGAGCTAAAGATTTATGGCATTTAACGCATAGAATTACGCGTAAGATTCTTTCACATACCATTGCAGTAATTTTAAATACACGATTAGGAAATCCACCTTTACAACTGGAAAGCCTTATTCAAAGTTGAGATTGGCGTA
>NZ_JACBEZ010000084.1:0-955 GCF_013391465.1 Acinetobacter sp. SwsAc2
AATAGACTTCCGTCATAAATCAAAAAACGTACAATTTATTTGATCTTAAATTAATCAGCAAAATTATTTAATTCAAGGGATAATCCTTGGATGAAATTCAAAGATATTCAAAAATTATCAAACGTTAAGTTTCGTAGGCTTACCGGTGTTAGTTGGGCTACATTTAACCTCATGTTGGCCGAGCTAAATAAGCATTTACCTCGTCATATTGGTAAAGGACGACCGCATAAATTACCGTTGGAAGATCGTTTGCTCTTATGTATAGAATATTGGAGAGAATATCGAACATTTTTCCATCTTGGTATGAGTTACGGTGTATCTGAAACGAGTGCAATTCGTATCACACGTGTTATTGAAGATACCTTAATCGGTTCTGGAAAATTTAACTTGCCAAAACAACTTCCTAATCGAGATGAAGTGGATTGGGAAGTTGTTGTGATTGATGCAACTGAAATATTAGTTCAACGTCCAAAAAAAACAGAAGAAATGGTATAGCGGTAAAAAAAAGCGACATACCTTTAAATTTCAGCTATCTATGCACTATACAACAGGTGAAATACTGAGTGTATGTGGAAGTCATGGAAGCATGCATGATTTTAAAATATTTAAAAAAAGTATGAGGAAATTAAAATTTAAGCCCTTTTTTATCGTTGATAAGGGGTATTTAGGGATAAAAAAATTGGGTTTTGGATGCCTCATGCCATCTAAAGCAAAGAAAACTGAAAAATTAGATTCTGAATTAAAAAAGTTAAATAGAGAGATTGGTCGTAGACGAATTCAAGTAGAGCATGTATTTGGAAGGATGAAATGTTTTAAGATTTTATCTTGTGTATATAGAAATCGTCGTAAAAGATTAAACCTGCGGTTTAATTTACTTGCTGGCATATACAATTTAGATTGCGTGAAAGATAAACAATTAAATTGATTGAAAAATGATTTATGAAGGAAGTCTAAT
>NZ_JACBEZ010000085.1:0-958 GCF_013391465.1 Acinetobacter sp. SwsAc2
TAGACAAAATGACACCAAATGAGTTTTACTATGATCAGCTACCCCAACAAAACAAGGTGGCTTAACTAGAGCGGAATATCACTTATAAATACGCTTTTAGTTGTTCAAACAAGTGGGACCACCTCTCATCTCGCTAGATTGTTTTTTCATTCATATAACGCCAGTAGCGTTTAGGAACATATTGCACATGTAGTTTGATATTTGTTCTTGCCTTGATGTTGATACTTTTAAAATAATCTTTCCATAACTGGTCATACAACAGCTCATCATCATCTAATTCAACATTAAAGGACTGACTGTGTCCGACTTTGTGTGCATGATCAATTTGATCCACATCCATCTTCACCTGATGGACGGCTGTCAAATCAAAATAAATCCCAAAATTTCTTTTCTCATCATAAATCAACCATCTTTGATCTTCATATCGGTTTCTAAAATGCCGTTCTATCAACGGTAAAACATTAAAATCTGGCTGTACCAGACTTAAAAACAATCCATCCTTACATTTTTTAAAGCGAACAAAAGCTTCCATACGATGCTTTTCCCTGCCCACTTGTTTGGCCCAGTGCGAAACAGCCAATACATCCGTATGCGCATAGTTACGATCTACCGCATGTGTATTTTTAAATACATAGATACAGAAATTAAAAAGATGTTGATGTGCCTGTTCCTGCTCAGACAGAAAGCAATAATAAAAAGATCGTAGACTTTCAGCCGTAATTTTTTGCTTTAACCCTCGCCAAACTCGCTCTGCGTGTTCGTCATTTGAAGCAACCTCAATACACTCATCAAACAAGCTGGCTTGGGAATTGTTAGATGCAAGCTTGACGTCAAAATCTTTAAACTGAAAGCTTCTATATACACAACTCAGTAGTCCAGTCATGGTTCGATCAAAACGATATATCGACATACTAAAAACCGAAGCCCAGTTGAGGCGAAAGCTGTTTTTGATATTTGG
>NZ_JACBEZ010000086.1:0-941 GCF_013391465.1 Acinetobacter sp. SwsAc2
AAAGTCATTTGAATGATTTCTTCTTGGTCTACGTGTCATAAAATACTCCATATATTGATGTTTATAACATCATTTGGGGAGCAAAATATCACTTATAGGAGTTGTTCAAATTTACGGATCCATCTCTCAATGTACGCAGATAAATAAGCGAAAATATTAGTGTTTGAATTTTTAGAGTAAATATCATTAGTTAAGAATTGAAAAAATGAAGCTCTCTTTTCTGCTGGGCTATTAGTACTATTAAAATTGAATTTATGGAAAACATTTTTATGGTGATTGTAGAAATGCGTAGAAAATTCTGTATCTGTAAAGGAGGTAATTAATCTTAATTCAGAATAGATTAGGAAAATAAATAGAAAAACTTTTTGTGTCTCATTCAAATCATATTTTAATAAGGAAAACTTATTAATAATTTTAACAAGTTGCCTTGGATTAGGGGAATATGTCTTACATAAGGCTATGAAAGTATGAAGTTCATTTCTCTGAAGGTCAAGTTGATAATCTTTATTATAGTTATTTAGTATTTCAGCATACCTGCTCCCATCTAAGTCTTTATTTTTCAACATCACAGAAAAATCTATAAACTTCTCAAGATAATTTGCAGTACTCGAAAATCCATAAAAATTATTGATCGATTCTTCTAGTTGATTTTTATTCACAGCAAGAATGAATACAACTTTTGGAATGTCAAAAAAGTGCTTGATACGTTCGATTAGGCGAATCGCAAATTCAGGTTTACAGCGGTCAAGTTCATCAACAATAAAGACTAAAGGTTTTTTCTCTTTTTTTGTAATTTCAGCAAGTTGAGCTTTAAAGGGCTTTGTTGCACAAACATTCAAAAGCTAAACTTCTTCCAAGTTATCTAAATTTAAGTGGCAACTTGGGTGTGAGGTCGGCCTAAATCTGTAAATTTATTTAATACGGCCACACGTGCATGAATC
>NZ_JACBEZ010000087.1:0-848 GCF_013391465.1 Acinetobacter sp. SwsAc2
TTTCCTGGTCTTCATAACTTCTGTGATCGACACGTTCATCAAATCCATTTTGTTCCAGGTGATGATTGCATAACTCTGCAAATGATTCTCTCCAGTGGCTTACAGTTTCTGTGCCATTGTCACGACTGAAGTCCCTATATTTTTTTGCTGAAAAGCCACCCTGCTCATTAATACTTCGGGTTGTGAACATGATGTGTGCATGGTAGTTGCGTTCATCACTTCCACTGTCTGTATGAGGTGCATGAATAGCAGCATCAACGATGACACCGTATTTTTTAACGAGGTTTCGGCAAAGTTCATTGAGCATATTTTCACGCTGTTCAGCGTTTAACTCACTGGGAAATGCAATCTCAAACTCTCTTGCAAGTAATGCATCTTTTCTACGTTCAACCTTTTCGACTTCATTCCAAAGTGTTTGGCGCTTGAGTAACTCAGTATTTGTATTTTCAGGTGCATAGATTTTTGTAAATTCGACACCAGTTTTTCTTGTGTAGTCTTGTTCTTTTCCATAAAAATCGCATACCAATTTTTCACTTGAACGATATGCAGCACAAGCAACGGCCGATCGTCCATTACCTCTACTAATCGTTTTAACTGAAAAATGATATATCGCCATTTTGCTTTTGCTCTTTATTTCGATTTATCGAAATTACCAACATGTATATGTTGGTCAGGGGATTACAAAGGGGATTTACCCCTTGTCGCACCATTGGATGAAATCCAATGGCTAAGTGCGCCCTTCGGGAAAACCACGATAGCATGGGCTGTCTTGAATTTCAATTCAAACAGACCTATGCTTGAGGGGGATTCCTTGAGATGGTGATGGTATGAGTGTTGAAACTTTAGAG
>NZ_JACBEZ010000088.1:0-820 GCF_013391465.1 Acinetobacter sp. SwsAc2
TAGGGTCTGTTGAGAATTACCGAGAGTTAATTAAACTCGCGCACAATTGAATCATGGCTTCAAAACTCGTATCTGTTTTACAACTACGCATCGCTATACGTTTAAATTCTTTTAACTTACAGAAATAGTTTTCAATGAGATGACGCCATTTATACATAATCGTATCAAAGGCTCTCATTACTTTTCGATTAGATTTGGGTGGGATCACCACTTTCACTTTACGTTCATTGAGTTCTTGGATGAGCCAATCTGCATCAAATGCTTTATCCGCTAGTAATGCTTGAAAATCAACATCTTCAATTAAAGGTTTGGTTTCTACTAAATCGTGATATTGACCAGGCATTAATCGAAACTTAATGAGGTTGCCTAGACTATCCACTAAGGCAAGAATTTTACAAGTCATTCCACCTCGAGATTTACCTATAGACTGTTTGAAGGTCCCCCTTTTGCACCTTGGCCATGTCGATGAACTTTAACAATCGTTCCATCAATCATGGCGTATTCCAAATCAACATCTTCATTTACAGATGCAAAAATAGTTTCAAATACACCAGCTTTCACCCAATCACGGTATCTTTTAAAGACGGTATTCCATTTACCAAAATGAGCAGGTAGATCACGCCATGGACTGCCTGTACGGGCAATCCATAGGACTGCTTCTAAAAATAATCGATTATCTTTTCCACTACGACCTCGATCGGTCACTTTACCTAGGCAAAAAGGTTCCATTTTTGCCCATTGGGCATCAGTAAGTATGTATCTATCCATAGTACTATTATAAATTAATCAGTAGCCTTTGTTAATTCTCAACAAGCCCTAG
>NZ_JACBEZ010000089.1:0-786 GCF_013391465.1 Acinetobacter sp. SwsAc2
GCATGCGGCTTTTACAAAAAAAATTGAGACCGAAGCGCAGCAAGAGTTTTCCCAAAAAAGAGCGATACAGCTCGAAAACGACCGAAAAGATCATGAATTGAGGGAACAGCAGTTGCGTAAAGAACGAGAACAACAAGAACAACTCTATGTCTATGAGCAAGAAAGGCGAGAACAAGAACATATGGCATTTTTAAGACGCCAAGAATTGGAGAAACAGCAGAAAAATGAGCCTAAAAAGCCAGAACAAGACAATGATAACGATTACACACCTTGGTAAACCCTGTTTAAACGCAAAAAACCGGGGTTTTTAGCGACTTTTACTAAAAATGTAGGGAAACCATAGTCTATAAGAGTAAAAGCTCTTAGACCTCAAATGAGAGCCTTTAGCGAGTGTCTACGAGCGTCACAATGAAAGTTCGCTTATTCCCCCCTCTGAAAAACCGCTTTTTAGGTGTTATTAGAGAGTTTCTTTAGCAAGTGTCTACGAGCGTCACAATGAAGTTTTTGCTTTTCAAAAAGCATGAGCAAAGCGAATGCATTATTGCTTTTGATTTTTTTAAATTGATATATGTATTAACCAAAAAATTGTCCCTAGAATCGAGCGAAAGCGAGATTCAATAGAGTTTGAGCGTAGCGAAAACCAAGGGCAATTTTTCTTAATTGATGTTTTTAATGTTTTTAATAGTTTTTAATGTTTTTAGCCTACCTTAAAGGCTTGTAGATAAAGGGTTATAGAGGATCACCCCCTACCTTTAGCAGTATATATCCCTACCTTTAGCAGTATAT
>NZ_JACBEZ010000009.1:0-99017 GCF_013391465.1 Acinetobacter sp. SwsAc2
AGAATAACTTTCAACTTTTGCCAGTGTTGATCTGTCAGCATGGTACGAGGCATAGCGAATAGTAAAATTGGGTTTGGCGATTTGATTTTACTACTTCGCTATTTTTTTAAGCTAAAAGTGTCAACACACCCTAATGATTTCAAAAATGTACAGAATTAGGAAGTTTCTCGCATCTTTATGAAAAAAACTTTAAAATAAGCGCAATTTGATGAGAGTGATGGTCATGAGTAAGCAACAGCCTACTTCAAAAAAACCTTTGGTGAATCTCCCATTCCCAATGCCAAATGCAGAACAAAGTGCTGACGATGTTGCACATAATCAGGTTCGTCCAAAACCTGAACAATATGCAGATCGTACTTGGATGCCACCACGTGGCACCCGTCGTTCAATGGGTAAACGTTAATTCGCCATTGAAATAAAAAAGCGCCCTGGTTAGGGCGCTTTTTTATTGATCATTCGCTGGGTTGTAATTGCTAACCCGTCGATCATTTTGTGCATAGTAGGTTTTTTTGTGTTCATACATCGCAGTGTCGGCACGTTTAAGTATATCTTCAACCCGCTCATTTGGCTGGCTGGTAGCAGTGCCAATCGACACACTAATCGGTTGATGATTATTAAATTGGTTATCTACCATTAAAAGCTCATGCAAACTTTCAATACAATGGTTCAATGCGGCTTCATCGGCGGCAGGTAATAGCACCACGAATTCATCACCACCGATCCTTGAAGCAGAGTATTGGGTATTTTCAATTAACTGATTCAGGGTATTACCCATACGGCGTAATAAGCTATCGCCTTGATCATGACCAAGGTTATCATTGATAGCTTTTAAGCCATTCATATCTAGGAAAATACAAGACACAGGACGTAGGTTGTTGCGCTCAAGTCTGTTGATTTCGGTGCTGTAGAAAGAGCGGTTATAAAGTTTGGTTAAGACATCATGCTTGGCCAAATACTCAAGATAATTTTCGGCTTTTTTGCGCGCAGTAATATCAGTGAGCGCCAGTTGTACCATACCCCAATCGTCTTCGAAGCCTGGAAACACGGCAAAATGCAACAACACATGGCGAATACTTCCATCGAGTGCATAATTGACTGCTTCGCAGTTATGTTGAATATTGCCATCCCACAGTTCGAGCAGCTGATGTCGAAAGGTCTGTTGGGTTGCGTTCTGAAAGACTTTATGCAAATTTTTAAGTAAATGGTCTTTGTCACGTGCAGCAAACAAATCGAGTGTAGCTTGGTTGACATCGGTAACCATGATGTCTCTGAGACATTCATTAATAAAGTCATTGTGGACATCAAGGAAAGTTTTAAAGTCACTGATCCCCAAACGACGTAAATGATCTAAACGTGCTTTGACTCGGCTAAAGTCCTCAACCCAAAGCGAAGTAGGCGAGTATTGAAAACGTGCTTCAGCAATTAAACGACTTTTTTCTTCTAAGCGTTGTGCATTGGCATAAGGCGTGATGTCTTCCGTGCTGATCAGAACCAATGAAAGATCGTGTTCATGACCAGGAAGTACTGTCCCGCGCAGGCGAATGTCAAGGCGATGACCTGTAAGCGTATAGTTTACGGCAGTGTTTTCAAATAAGGTCTCACCATTCCAAAGCGCGACCAGCTCATTTAAATGAGTGCTTGACATATCTGCTTTAAAAATTTGCGCAAGGTTCGCAGTTAAATCTTCAAAACTTTCGGCTTCAAATTGTTTTAAGGTTTGCGGGTTGACATGCAGGACTTTAATTTTATGCGCACAACTTAAAATACGTGATTTGTCTTCCAACAGAAAAGACGCAATATCTTCAACACCTTCACTCCGCCAAAGATCAAATTGTTTTTGTACTTCACTAAAGTCTTCTAACCACATGGCAATGGGAGATAATTCAAAAATAGGAGAGTCCAATAATTGCATTTATATCTCGTTTTTATGTTGGAATTTAAAGCAGTATAAGCGCTAAAAAAACTTTTTAAAATAATGTGATAAAAAAAGTTATTTTTAAAATTTATGTGAGTTTATGGGGGATTTAGTCAAAAAATGCATATTGATTGCGCATAGAAAGTGCATAAGCTCCAATGGTTTTGGAGCTTAAAGAGCGTTTATGCTGATAGCGATAAGCGCTAAATGCTTTGAGGTCGATAGCGAAAAGTTTGTGATTGTTGATATTGATGGTCGCGCCAAAATAAATTGATTACCAATAGGTTTGGAATCAATACCATGAAGAATAAATAAATCAAAAAATTCTTTCGTTGTTGTTGATAGATCTGCATGAAGTCTTGGCTGCTGATGGTTGTGTTGTCTGCTGTGACCGATAACACTAAAACTTCTGGGTAGATAAACTGACGGTTGTCTGTGTAATAACGGATACTAACCTTTTGTTGTTGAAGGTCTTCTAATAGCGGGCAGCTTTTAAAGCGATCCATGAAATTACAAACCAGTCTTAGTGGTTGCTGCTGAGAAGCTTCATTTAATACAATATCTTCATAGTGTGATTTATTACGCCCAGAGCCCACAGTGTAGCTATTTAACCGAATTTGGCCCTCGATGTGTTGTGGGTTAGGTATATGTTTTGCAATACGTACAGCCGAATAGTCAGTAAATTTGCTGAGACTGGAAAGTGCAAAAACATTAATGATGAAGAAGGGTGCCGTCATGAATAAAATATTTAAGAGGAGGTTGTTCTTTTTCGGTTGTTCGTTCTTTGTCTTTTTGAGGAAGGATAAGCATACAATGAAGATAAAGTAGACTGGGGATAGATTTATAAAACTAAAATCCTGAAATTGAGGCAGTTGATAAAATGCAATCAGCATGACAACGGCAATAGCCATACTGAAAAGTGCATGCTTGTTTCTTTTGGATTTTAAGGCTTCAAGTTGTCTATTTGTTTTCATGATTTATTTAAGTTTTTGAAAAGTATGATTATGATTCAGAGTGTAAGTGAACCTTTAAAAGTTAAAAAGGGAAAAGCAGGAACAATACCGTCACATTTTTTGTAGTAGTTGGCGATTGGGGGGTAGGGAAGATTTCAACAACTCTATTATTTTTAACTAAAAAGCCAACTCATAGAGTTGGCTTTTGGGGTTTGAAAGATGGGTTTCAACGAGAGGCTTTCCGCGCACGATGTTCGGGCTTCGGTGGTGCGATTTCTCGTGTGCCTTGCCAAACCTCAATGAAGTCTTGTTCATTGATATTATAAAGTTCCAACAGCGCTAGAATGGCACCACCAAAAAGCATGCGTCCCTCAGCATTGGTCTCAAAATCAAATATTTTCCCAGACAGCGCATGTAAAATATCTTCAATTTCAAACACACGATCACGGCCATTACTGTCGGTTGGATACATGCGTGTGTTGAGAATAATTTTGGCTAAACTTTTTTCATTATCGGTTAAGGCCAAATGTTGAATCAGCATGTCATCATTTTGAGTGCTGAAAATCACGGCATCATTAAAAATGGTATGCAAAAACTTTTTATTTAGACGTGGTAGTGTCCTTTCCACAAATGGGCGAAATGATGCGGGGAAAATAACATTATGAGAAATGCCTTTAAACATAGGAGCAATTTCTTCAACTTTATACCCCGCAATACCGCAGCCAATAGAGGTTAGAAAGTAAGTCATTTTAGGATGATTTTTGGTATAGATTTTAAAGTCATCAATATAGTGTTGAATTTGCGAGAGCGGCATTTGTTGTAAGTGTTCGTTCATAGTGGGAATGGCATAACTTTGCCCTGACCATCCACGTCCGACGCCTTTTATTGCGCCAAAGTGCTCAAGTGCAGTTCGGGCAGCGCCATCCGCATGTTGACCTGCCATGTTACTACCAAACACAAATACGGTATGTTCATCTAGGTTTTTGACGATGCTTTCGTCATGATATTGGTAAGTCATAGGCTCTGATTTTTCGCTCTTCTTCACTTCATGTTGCCCTTGAAATACGGGGGGGTCAAGTGAAAAATCTTTGTAATATTTTCAGTAAATTACATTAAAAATCTAAAAGCAAGAATTGCTCGGGATTGAATCTGTTAAAATAGTCGGTTGAAGAAGCAAATCTTGGGATATGTCTGTGAGTGAGAAACAACCTTTTGATTTAGTCACCAATTACCAACCCGCAGGTGATCAGCCGCAAGCCATCGAAAAGCTTGTTGCTGGAATAGAAAAGGGCTATCACGACCAGTTGTTACTTGGGGTTACGGGTTCAGGTAAAACCTATACCATGGCCAACGTGATTGCGCGGACGCAACGTCCGACCATTGTCATGGCACATAATAAAACCTTAGCCGCACAGCTTTATGGTGAGTTCAAATCTTTCTTTCCGAACAATGCCGTCGAATATTTTGTCAGTTATTATGACTATTACCAACCCGAAGCCTATGTGCCATCTTCAGACACATTTATTGAAAAAGATTCAGCGATCAATGACCACATTGACCAAATGCGTTTATCTGCAACACGGTCGCTCTTAGAACGTCGCGATGCAATTATTGTTGCTTCAGTTTCTGCTATTTATGGTTTGGGTGATCCCAATGCCTATATGAGCATGTTGCTACATATTGTACAGGGTGATCGTATTGCGCGTGATGACATCATTCGTCGTTTGGTGGAAATGCAGTATAGCCGTAATGAGCTTGAGTTTTTACGCGGTACCTATCGTATTCGTGGGGAAATTATTGATATTTTCCCTGCGGAATCGGACCAGCACGCAATTCGGATTGAGTTGTTTGATGATGAAGTCGATTCGATTCGTTGGTTTGATCCACTGACAGGCAAACTGGTACGTAAAGTTCCGCGTGTAACCATTTATCCAAAAAGTCACTATGTAACACCGAAAGATAATTTAGAACGCGCTATTGGGACGATTCGTGAAGAGTTAAAAGATCGTTTAGGATTCTTCCGTGCACATGACAAATTGCTTGAAGCACAGCGAATTGAACAACGTACCCGTTATGATTTGGAAATGATGCAGCAGTTGGGCTATACCAACGGTATTGAAAACTATTCACGTCATTTGTCAGGTCGTCCTGCGGGCGAAGCGCCGCCAACCTTATTTGATTATGTTCCTGACGATGCCTTACTGATTATTGATGAGTCACACGTGACTGTGCCGCAAATTGGCGCGATGTATAAAGGTGACCGTTCGCGTAAAGAAAACTTGGTGAATTATGGTTTCCGTCTCCCTAGTGCTCTAGATAACCGTCCAATGCAGTTTGAAGAGTGGGAGCGGATTACCCCAGCTACAATTTATGTCAGTGCCACACCAGCCAAATACGAGCTTGAAAAAGCCGAACAAGTGGCCGAGCAGGTGGTTCGTCCTACAGGGTTGATTGACCCCGAAATTGAAGTGCGTCCGGTATTGACTCAAGTTGATGATGTCTTGTCTGAGATCAATATCCGTAAAGATCTAGATGAGCGCGTTTTGGTTACCACCTTAACCAAACGTATGGCAGAAGATTTAAGTTCGTACTTAAAAGAATATGGCGTCAAGGTTGCCTATCTGCACTCAGATATTGATACCGTTGAACGGGTGAAAATTATTCATGACTTACGTTCGGGTGTCTATGATGTCCTCGTCGGGATTAACTTACTGCGTGAAGGCTTGGACATGCCTGAAGTGTCTTTGGTGGCGATTTTGGATGCGGACAAAGAGGGTTTCTTGCGTTCTGAGCGCTCTTTGATTCAAACCATTGGTCGTGCAGCGCGTAATGTAAAAGGCAAAGCGATTTTATATGGTGATCGGATTACCGATTCGATGCAAAAAGCCATCGATGAAACTGCCCGCCGTCGTGAAAAACAAATGGCTTTTAATGAGCTGCATGGCATTATTCCGCGTAGCACCATCAGACAAAATAAAAAGGATATTGATACAGGTGAAGTGCTTACAGACGATCAAGTTGAAAGTGGTATCACAGATCAACACCAAACGCTCAGTGCAGATGAGCAGCATTTGCTGTCCGATCCGAAACTTCTTGCCAAGCACTTAAGCAAGCTGGAAAAAGAAATGTTAAAAGCTTCTAAAGAGCTACAGTTTGAGCAAGCTGCACGTCTGCGAGATGAAATTTTGCGCTTAAAAGCACAACTTCTAACCTAAGTTGCATTTACATAACGCTACAGTAATTTGGGCAGAAAGCATTATTTTTTAAAGAGATGTTTATTTTTAGATCATAAATTCTGAAATATTAAAGGTACAGTTTATGTCTGCAAATCTTCCAAAGGCGGGTTTTACGCTTGCCAAAATTGCTGTAGGTGGTGCTGTTTTAGTCGGGTTAGGCATGGCAACCATGGCTTATGCCCAGAGCAAACCCTTAGCCGTGGTGGATAAGGTTGAATTAGACCGTTATTTGGGTGTTTGGTACGAAATTGCACGTAAGCCCATGTACTTCCAAAATAAATGCGGAAGTAATGTCTCGGCTACCTATACCCTGAATGAAAATGGCAATGTGACAGTAGATAACCGCTGTTATGCTCAAGATGGCAAGCTGATGCAGTCCATAGGTGAAGCATTTGTACAAAACCCACCTTTTAATAGTAAGTTGAAAGTGAGTTTTTTACCCGAGGTGGTGCGTTGGTTACCTGTGGCACGCGGGGATTATTGGATTTTAAAAATTGATGATGACTATCAAACGGTTTTAGTGGGTGAGCCACGCCGTAAATATATGTGGGTGCTTTCTCGTTCGCCTCAACCAGACCAAAAAGTCATTAATGAATACTTAGAATATGCAAAGTCAGTGGGTTATGATTTGAATGATCTGATTCATACCAAGCAATTGCAAAAGTAAAATCTATTAAGCCTTGAAAGCCATGCTGAAGCATGGCTTTTTTAGTTTCATATACGTATTTTAAAACTTGAATAATAAAGCTTTATACAGTCGAACGCTTTATAATTGGAGCCTATCAAAAAATCGTGTAAATCAATGTGGAGTGAAGGATGTATAAAGGTGTTGCACTATCGGTTTTAGCATCCGTCACTTTTGGAGTTTTGTATTTTTATACCTTTTTTTTAAAGCCCTTAGATAGTGAGCAAACTTTTGCTTGGCGTATGCTTTCGACCTTACCCTTTTTAACCGCATTCATGTGGTGGAGTGGCGATTTAAAACTCATTTCGGAGTTGTTTAAGCGTATGTTTAAACAACCTTGGATGATTGCTTGGTTATTGTTTAGTTCGGTTTTATGTACCACGCAGTTGTGGCTATTTTTATGGGGGCCCATGAATGGTCGTGGTCTACAAGTATCACTCGGCTATTTTTTACTGCCTTTGGTCATGGTGTTGGTTGGTTGCATCCTTTACAAGGAAAAACTATCCCGCTGGCAAATGGCCGCGGTAGCCTTTGCTGTGCTTGGGGTGGGACATGAAATTTGGCGTATTGGTAGCATGGCATGGGAAACGGTTTATATCGCTTTGGCTTATCCTTTGTATTTCTTCCTGCGCCGTGTTTGTAAAACGGATCATTTGGGTGGCTTCTGGTGGGATCTGTTTTTAATTTTACCTGTCGCGTTTTATTTGGGCTTTGTGCATAGCGATAGTTTGGCTTTGATACAACAGTTTCCACATCTGATTTTGGCGGTCATCGGACTGGGTTTCTTAAGTGCAATGGGACTCGGAAGTTATATACTCGCGAGTCGTTATTTACCTTTTGTGATCTTTGGTTTGCTGAGTTATTTGGAGCCTGTTTTATTAGCAGGAGCATCAGTTGCCATGGGAGAGCGTATAGAGGCAGGTGAGTGGTTTACCTATATTCCAATTTGGTTCGCAGTCTTATTGCTTATTATTGAAGGTGTGTTGCATTTATATAAACAGCAACAAAATAAAAAACAGCTCGAACGAAATATTGAGCATTTTGAAAAAAAGCAACATTCAGACTAATTTGATGATGTTCGGAGCTGTCATTGCGCTGCAATTTGGGCAATAAGCAAGTTCCTGATTTGTTTCTTGCCCTTTTAGAATAGTTGACTGTTTGATAAAAGATCATTTGCGTAACTGTTTATTTTTTATCTAAAAAAATATTTTTTTAATTTTTATACTGCAAAATCATAAGACTAAATGCAATCATTTCTTAAATTAATAATGAATATACGACAAAAAACATCATGCATTTACAGCTTTCGATTCAAACTTGGCGCTAAATCCTTTACAATTGTTGGGTTTTAAAATTTATGCTTAGATTAAATTAATTAGAGGACGTATCTGTGAGCAAAGAGACTATCATCGCCCTACACGCAGAACACCAAGGTCGCTGGAAAAACCGTGAAGAAATCGCGGAACAAATGATCGCTTTGATCGGTCAGCTTTACCGTGAAAAAAATATTGTGGTTTCAGTGTTTGGACGTTCTTTAGTTAACCGTTCAGTTATCCAAATTTTAAAAGCGCACCGTTTCACTCGTATGATGGACGTTGAGCTTTCAGTTGTACACACGTTCCCAATTCTTGAAGCGTTGGCTAAAATTGAAAATATCGGTACTGCTGAAATTGATCTAGGCAAATTAGCCGTTGCATTTAAAGAGCAAGGTGGCGATGTTGATGCATTTGTTGCAGCCGCTGTTAAATCTGTAGAAGGTCGTGCGACTTCAGTAGAAGGTCGTGACGTTGTCCTTTACGGTTTTGGTCGTATCGGTCGTATTCTTGCACGTTTAATGATTGGTCAGTCTGGTCTTGGTCGTGGTTTGAACCTAAAAGCGATTGTGGTTCGTAAGTCATCTGATGGTGATTTGGAAAAACGTGCGTCTTTATTACGCCGTGACTCAATCCATGGTCCATTCTCTGGTACGATTTCTGTTGATGAAGAAAACGAAGCAATCATTGCCAACGGTCAATTCATCAAAGTGATTTATGCGTCGAACCCAACTGAAGTTGATTATACCGATTATGGTATTAGCAATGCGTTAGTGATCGACAACACGGGTAAATGGCGTGATGCTGAAGGTCTTGCTCAACACCTTAAGTGCCCAGGCGCTGCACGTGTGATCTTGACTGCACCAGGTAAAGGCGACATGAAGAACGTGGTGTTTGGTGTGAACCAAGCAGACATTCTTGATGAAGATACCATTATCTCTGCTGCAAGCTGTACAACCAACGCAATTACACCAACACTTAAAGTATTGCATGACAAATACACAGTGTTGAATGGTCACGTTGAAACAGTTCACTCGTTTACAAACGACCAGAACTTAATCGACAACTACCATAAAGCAGACCGTCGTGGTCGTGCTGCAACGTTAAACATGGTAATTACTGAAACTGGTGCGGCGAAAGCAGTTGCGAAAGCACTTCCAGCACTTCAAGGTAAACTGACAGGTAACTCTGTACGTGTTCCAACACCAAACGTTTCACTTGCGATTTTGAACTTAACTTTAGATAAAGAAGTTGATCGTGATGAAGTGAACGAATACATTCGTAAAATTTCAATCAGCTCTAGCCTTCAAGGTCAGATCGGTTATACCAACTCGACTGAAGTTGTATCATCTGATTTTATCGGTTCGCGTACAGCAGGTGTATTTGACGCGCAAGCAACAATCACTTCGGGCAACCGTTTAACTGCATATGTTTGGTACGATAACGAAGTAGGTTATAGCTGCCAAGTTTTACGTATTGCAGAGCAAATGGGCGGCGTAAGCTATCCAAAAATTCCAGCTGAAACAAATGCATAATTTGTAATAGCGACTAAAAAGAGCCTCAATTGAGGCTCTTTTTTTTGCGCTGTTGTTGTGGATGAGGCCAATCAGGTGCGTTGGGGTGACATAAGTATTAGCTTGAGTGCTAAGAGTTGCCAATGTTTAATCCCTACTAATTTACTTAGAATAATTAGAATACTGTGTAGAATAGGGTGATAAAAATTATAGAGTCTGGTTGGTATACCGCCCCCAATGACTTTCTAAGCTGACAACCGGATGATATTTGTCAGATAAAAGAAAATAAAACAAAAGGAATTTGAATTTGCAAGTGAAGCATGTGCTAAGTGGATTGGCATTCATTGTGTTGGCATCTGTATGCGGTGTGCTTATCGCTATTTGGATGTTTAAACACTTTAATATTTATATTCCCTTAGAAAATCAAAAAGTCAGTATTGATCTGCAAGAGCCTTTACAAGCTGAGGTTAAAATTCATGATGCCTTAGATGTTGATATCACAGGGCGCGTCAATGCAGAAATTCCGATCCGTGAAAACCTGAATATTCCACTGACCCAAACGCTAATTCCACGAGTGTATTTTGATAATCAGGTTCCGATTAAAACCACCATTCCAGTGCGTGAAACCTTGAAAATTAATCAGAACATGCCTGTAGATACCAAGGTACAGGTGAAAGTCATGGGGCGAGATGTGACTTTGCCTTTAAAAGGCAATATTCCTATTCAGCTGGATGTGCCGATTCATATCGATGTGCCGCTTGAACAGCAGGTACACCTCAAGTTTGATGCACCTGTGAAAACTGTACTGAAAGAAAACCTACATATTCCAGTAAATACAGTGGTTAAGACCAATATTCCAATACAGGGACATTTAAACGTTCCCATTAAAACGGCGTTGAACGCTTCGGTGGATGTGCAAAATACATTACCAATTGAAATCAAGCAGGGTGAGTTGAAAATTCCACTTAATAGCTTGCAATTACTGCGTGAAAAACCTCTACCTCAAGAACACGTGAAGCCATAGGGGGGAGTATGTGGATATTCCAGTCTGCGAAGCGGCTTGTACTGAGTTTTGTGTGCGTTGTAATTTTAGTGGGTGCGCTGTTTTGGTTGTACCTGAATATTCAAGCAGTATGCAAGTGTCTGCGAGTGAAGCCCAAATTCAACTATCAGACTCCTTACCGACAAAAATCCAAATGGGTAATTATTTAGAAACCCAATCCGTTGGGACTTTAGATACACAACTGAAAATCGATCAGAAAATCAACCTACCTTTGACAGGGAAATATTTGGCAAATTTAGAGTTTGAAGTAGAAGTACCCGTTTCAGTATCTGTTGATTATCAAACCGAGGTACTCATTGATGAGAACATGCCGTTGGAGACAACTACAGATCTAATTTATCAAAATAAACTGTTGCCTAAGTTTCCACTCACTTTGGATATTCCGATTAAACTGGCTGTGCCATTTCATTTAAAGCAAGACTATCAGATTCCGATCAAAATTATGTTTAATGGCTTGGTCTATTTTGAGTTCAATGAGCAAGTACGACTGTATGTGTTGCATCAGTTTGCGCCACAGCTTAATTTGAATGATCCAATGACTATGCGAAAAATAGCAAGCTTCAATGCCACCATGTATAACACGGAGCGGAGTACGACAGCGAACTTGGAGATGAATATGACACTACCTGTGAAGAACATTCATCCATAAAAAACGCCACCAATGATTGGTAGTGTTTGAATGCGGAGATTAAATGAGTGGCTTAAAGTGCTGCTTTGATTGCATCTTGAATGCTGGTGGTCTTATGTCCAATCAATTGTTCTAAGTCTTTACTGTTGCTGTACATCGCGCCTTTGGCGGTCTGCACATCGGCATCCACAATCACATCAATCAAGTGTGCTGGGAGGCTGGCTTGAATTAAGCCTTGACGCAGGTCATCGGCAGACAAATTTTGATAGATGACTGGCTTATGTGTTGCCTGACTGATGAATTGAGCCAAATGAGCTTTAGTCAAACTTTCAGAGCCTGCCAATTCATAGGTTTTATTCTCATGACCTGTTGAAGTTAAGACTTTGGCTGCAGCTTCAGCATAATCTATACGTGATGCTGAGCTAATTCGACCATCTTGAGCTGCGCCAAAAAGCGTCCCAATTTCAATGGTGTGAGCAACACCTGCAAGGTAGTTTTCGCTATACCAGTTATTTCTTAAGAAGGTATAAGTGATTCCACTGTCTTGAATTAGTTTTTCGGTTTCACGGTGTTCTTGGGCTAAGCCGAGCGGGGATGTGTCTGTACGTAGTAAGCTGGTATAAGCAAGATAAGGTACGCCTGCTACTTTCGCAGCATCAATCACTGCTTGGTGTTGAGGTGTACGGCGACCAATTTCATTGGCTGAAATGAGTAATAACTTATCTATTCCCGATAGAGCAGGAACTAATGTTTCAGGGCGGTCATAATCAAACTCACGAAGCTCAAGACCTTTGGCTTTGAAATGTTCAGCTTTATCTACATTACGAACCAGCGCAACAATATTCTGGGCAGCAGTCAACTGCAAAAGTTGCTCTATAACGAGGTTACCAAGTTGTCCTGTTGCGCCTGTGATTGCAATTTTCATAATTCACCTATGTTGGTTGTTTTCTATACTTGATGGTTCTATCTTAATCTGTTAACTTACTAAATGTAAGTACATACCAAAAAGTAAGTAATAAACCAAATGGAGAGAAATGATGCACACCTATGCGACAAGCAAATTGTTAGGTCAAGTTTTATCCACGGAGTGTCCGTCTCGTGAAATTTTGGAGCATCTTACGAGTAAATGGTCGGTACTGGTGTTGCGCTGTTTAAGTGATGGCGTACATCGTTTTAGTGAGCTCAAGCAGCGTATAGAAGGGGTGAGTGAGAAAATGCTTTCTCAGACGCTTAAAACTCTTGAGCATGATGGCTTTATTCTACGGACGGTCTATCCTGTGGTGCCGCCCAAAGTAGAGTACCAATTGACGATCTTGGGTTCTCAAGCCGCTGAGAAAACCATGTATTTGATTGGGTGGATTGAAAAAAGTTTGCCTGAAATTCTAGAAAGCAAGGAGCGAGTAGCAGCTTTAAAATAAAAGATGACAAGTATTGTGGATTGATTGTGATAATCCTTAATTGCGCTTTAATAGTGAATTCCTCAGGAGTGCGGAAGTGGATTAGAGCTGATTCGAATTTCTGGCTGTGAAAAAGTCTTGTGATCAAACAATCTACTTTTTTAGTGCGCTATTTTGATGTGAAAATCCTTTTTGAAAGTAAAAGTTGAGTAGGATTGAATAAAATGAGTCGAAGAGTGACCTAACAACTAAGTGGTCAGCACATTTAAATTAAAAATGAAGAAAATCAGGTGAAAAGTGTCAAAAAATTAGATTTTGGTATTTTTGTGACTAAATTTCATGTTTCGCTGAATAATTCTATTCGAGAAATTTTGTAAAATATGGCAGAATATGCGGTTTTAAAGTATTTAGAGGATTGGCAGCATGCGCTTTGTTGATGAAGCAGTCATTACCGTAGAGGCTGGCGACGGTGGCAATGGCGTAGCCAGTTTTCGCCGTGAAAAATTCGTACCTTTTGGTGGTCCAGACGGTGGTGATGGTGGTCGTGGTGGTAGCGTATTTATCGAAGCTGATGATAATACCAGTACCCTTGTAGACTTTCGTTATACTCGCCGCTTCCGTGCGGAGCGAGCTAAAAATGGTCGTGGCGCGAACTGCGCAGGCCGTGGTGGTGAAGACACCGTATTAAAGGTTCCTGTAGGTACAACCATTGTTGATACTGACTCAGGTGACATTATTGGCGACTTAGTTGAAAGTGGTCAGCGTGTGCTTGTCGCAGCGGGTGGTGATGGTGGTTTGGGTAATACTCACTTTAAATCATCGACGAATCGTTCGCCACGTAAGTGTACCCATGGTTTTAAAGGCGAATTCCGTGAAATTCGCTTAGAGCTAAAAGTACTGGCCGATGTTGGCTTACTAGGTATGCCAAACGCAGGTAAATCGACGTTTATTCGTGCCGTATCAGCAGCAAAACCTAAGGTTGCAGACTATCCGTTTACTACGATGGTTCCAAACCTTGGTGTGGTTGATGCAGACAGTCACCGTTCATTTGTAATGGCGGATATTCCTGGCTTGATCGAAGGGGCTTCTGAAGGTGCGGGTCTTGGTATTCGTTTCTTAAAGCACTTGGCGCGTACGCGTATTTTGCTTCACATTGTGGATGTTCAGCCGATTGATGGTTCTGATCCTGCATACAATGCAAAAGCGATCTTGGGTGAATTAGAGAAATTCTCTCCGACACTTTCAAAGTTACCTATCGTTCTAGTGTTAAACAAAGTTGACCAACTTGCAGACGATACGCGTGATGAATGGTGTCAGCATATCTTAGATGAAATGCAGTGGGATGGCCCTGTATTTAAAACTTCAGGTTTGATGTCTGAAGGGACAAAACCAGTTGTTTATTACCTGATGGATCAAATTGAGCAACAACGTGAACGTGAGCTTGAAGATCCTGACTATGCAGCAGAAGTGAAAGCATTCCGTGAGCAGCTTGAAGCTGAAACACGCGAACAAACTATTGCCGCTAAAGAAGCATATCGTGAAATGCGTCGCCAACAACGTCTTGCAGGCCTGTTGGCTGATGATGATGAAGACGATGATGAAGATGACGGCGAAATGGAAGTGTTTTACGTACGTTAAGCTCGTAATGAGTAACTGAGGACAAGATGATAGAAGTGGTAGATGGGCAACGTAAGCTCGAAGCTTGTAAACGAATCGTTGTTAAAATCGGATCATCTTTACTCACAGCAAATGGGCAAGGTCTAGATATAGATGCAATTTCGCATTGGGCGAAACAAATTGCAGATCTACACAATGCAGGACATGAGATTATTCTGGTGTCGTCAGGAGCTGTGGCTGAAGGTATGGTTCGTATGAAGCTAGACAGCCGACCCACCGATCTACCCAGTCTTCAGGCGTGTGCTGCCATTGGTCAGATGGGCCTTATTCATACGTGGTCAAGTGTGCTTGAAAAACATCATATTCAGACCGCGCAAGTGTTATTAACCCATGATGATTTGGCAGACCGTCGTCGTTATTTGAACTCGTGTGACGCTTTACAGAACTTGATTGAATGGCATGTCATTCCTGTAATCAACGAGAATGACACGGTTTCGACCGATGAAATTCGCTTTGGTGACAATGACACGCTTGCTGCGATGGTTGCAGGTCAAGTCCATGCAGATTTGTTAATTATTTTGACTGATCAGCAAGGTATGTTCGACTCAGATCCACGTTCAAATCCAGACGCTAAACTGTTCCATACTGTGCGTGCTCTAGATGAGAGTTTGTTTGATATGGCTGGCGGTGGCGGCAAGTTTGGTCGTGGTGGTATGTTGACCAAAGTCCGTGCTGCACGCTTAGCTGCAAAGTCTGGCTGTCCAACGCTGATTGCCAGTGGTGAAAGCGACAATGTGCTTGCGCGTTTGATGGATGGTGAAATGCTCGGGACATTGTTTATTACAGATAATGACCGCATTACCGCTCATCAACAGTGGTTGGCGGCTCACTTACAAACTGCGGGTCGTTTAGTGTTGGATGATGGTGCTGTCAAAGCCATTAAAGATAATCATCGTAGTTTACTTCCAGTTGGTGTGAAAGCTGTGGAAGGGCATTTTGAACGCGGTGACGTGGTTGAATGTGTTGATATCCAAGGTGGCCGTGTTGCGGTCGGGCGTGTCAACTTTAGTTCGCGCTCTGCGGAGCTGGTAAAGGGCTTGGCGTCAGATAAAGTTCACCAAGTTCTAGGTGAAGCACGTTCACTTGAGATGATTCATCGCAACCACATGGCAATATACTAGCAAAAACTCACCATAACCAAACATAACGCTAAGGCTTGATTCTGTAAGGGATTGAGCCTTTTTGTTGTATAGTGCAATAACATGCAATAGACTACGATGAGAGGTTAAACGGAGGTTAAATGGGAGGTTAAAAAAATTAATCGCCATAAATTCTAAAGCCTCTTAATTGTATGAATTATTGAGGAAATAATAATGCTGTCTAAATTGCAGATAGATGCTATTAAGCCATCGAGTAAATTACAGAAAATCAATGACAGCGAGATGCTGTACTTGTTTGTTTCCCCAACAGGTCGCAAAACTTGGAAAGTGCTATATACGCTCGATGGAAAGAAAAACACCATCACACTAGGCGAATATCCAAAGGTACTGAATGCTAAAGATGCACGTTTAAGACGTGATGAGATAAAAAAACAAATATCAGAGGGCATTAACCCGACTGAGCAAAAACGACAAGAAAAGATTAAAGATTTATCAGAGATGAGTTTTGCCGACTTGATAAGGCTTTACATGGAAAAGGTCACACCACACAAAAGGGGTGGACGTGTGGAAACCATTATCTTGAGTAACTATATAAAATCATTTCCCCGATTGATGAAAAAACCAGTAAACCAACTGGGGCAGCTAGATATGATTCAATTTAGGGATGAACGGCTGAAAAAGGTTAAGGGCGCAACAGTAGCTAGAGATTTAGGCTTATTGAGTGCTGTATTTAAGTATGCACGACAAGAACTAAGAATTATGACCAACTCCCCACTGGACGACATAGCCAAGCCGAAGCAGTCACCTAGTAGAAACAGACGTATCTCTCAAGATGAAATAGACCAAATTTTGCAGGCATTCAAATATGATGGACGTTCTCAACCAGTCACCAAAAAACAGCAGACCGCATGGGCATTTCTCTTTGCAATTGAAACGGCGATGCGAGCAGGCGAGATAACAGGCTTAAAGTGGGCAGACGTTTACGACAAGCATGTTGAGCTTGAACTCACAAAGAACGGTACAGCTAGAAAAGTCCCTCTATCTAAGCGAGCCATTGAGCTTCTAAGTTATATGCGAGGTATAGATGAAACTGATGTATGTACCGTTAAAAGCAAGGTGGGGGATGGTGAAGTGGGTAGAGGTGGATTGTCAGCATATTTTAATCAAGTGGTGAAAGGTAAATTAAAAATTAATGACTTAACTTTCCATGACACCCGACATGAAGCTATTTCACGGATGGTTAAAAATGCAAAACTCCCAGTAGAGGTACTGGCAAAAATCACAGGTCATAAAACCATTGGTATTTTAATTAATACCTATTACAACCCCGACATTGAAGAACTAGCCGACCACCTACACAAAGAGGATGACCCCGACATTATTTTATTTAAAAAGACAGTGTAAGCGACAAGCTAGGACGTTCAATGATTGGCAGTAACTTGTCATTTCGCTTATATTCAGATTGCTAAGTCTAGGTTAGCTCCCGAAAGTCGGACACCCAATCCGATTGGCTTAGCAGCTTTTTTGGGGATGCTGTGGGAGGTATGAATAACAATGACAACATTAAAAGAATTGCATCATTTAAGAGGAAACCCTGATTTTTCACACTGGAACACTGTTAAATTATTTTCGATTGCTGAGGCTAGCTTACTCACGGCAGGATTAGAGCCTTGCGAATACAACCATCTGCATGATTACCAATTGCGGGAAAAACTGATTAGCGAAAAGCCTATAAATTGGCAACATTCATTAATGCTCATAAGATCAATTATCGAGGCTATATGCACTCAAGAAATAAAATCACCATATATAAAAATTGACCGCAGCGACTATAACAATCAATGGGATGAAGTTGTTGAACAGGCAAGAGTGAGCATAGAAGATGTTGGCTCGATTATTGCGAGTGAAACAAAAATACATAGAGATGAATTGTATAAATGGCTGAAAAAGAATGGCTATCTTGAGCCACATCTGCAAAATATTATTATTGTTGAATCTCAACCAGTCACATACAAACAACATGAATCAGTGCAACAAAACAATGTAGGCTTATTGCCTGAGCCTACCTACACAACGCCTTTGTTGGAAATTGTTGACGCCGTTATTGATAGGTTTTGGAGTGGCTATAAACCTGATGAAAATATGGTATTTGAAAAACAACTAGAAATAGAAAGATGGATTAAAGAAAATTACCCCGATATTGCCAACCCATATATAGCAAAAGCTATTGATCGGATATGCCGTCACCCCACTGCTAAGCTAGGCGGAAATAAGAAAATTAAGTGATATTTATAAACAAAGTAGTTACTGGAATAAAACAATAATAATCAATAGGTTAAAATGGAGTGATGGCAATTAACTTATCTTGCTGTCACTCCTTTTACGTTTGACGGCACTCTATCAGCTTTTGTTCTCATGCACCCAAGCAATAACGCTTTACAACTTGCAAGGGTGCAATATGTCAGCACATGAAAAATACGCTCGAATCAAACAATTAGCGAGCGCACCATCTACCCCCGAAAAAATCTACACCATTAAGACAGGCGAGAACGCAGGCATGAAGCGCAAAGTTAATGCCAAGCCTGAGCGTGTCGGATTGTTACCAGTGACCGAGAAAACAATATGGACTTGGGTGCGTGAGGGGAAATTTCCGAAGCCTCTAAAACTCTCAAGCAACGTCACTGTATGGCGCATGTCAGAGGTTGAGGCATGGATTGAAGAACAAGCCGACATTGCTGTATTGGAGGCTTGACCATGAACAAAGTTACTCAAGACCAAACCATTTTAAACCACCTTAAAAGCGGTAGAAGCATCACCGCCGTTGAAGCTGTGCGTTTGTATAACTGTTACCGTCTAAGTGCGAATATCGAGCGTTTACGCAGACAAGGGCATGACATTGTGACCCATCACGAAAAGAACAGTCGCAGCACTGGCAGACATGCACGTTATGAACTTAAAGGGGTGGCAGCATGAGCGAAATTATAGATTTTAAATCTGCAAGCGGTGTGGATGACCTCCCTTTTACAGATGATGAATTACGGCTTGCCAACATTTACGACATTGCAGTTGGCTTAATTATTGACATTGAGGAGGGCAAAACTTTTTCAATGTCAGAACTCAAGGCACGTATGGCGGAAGTCCTAGAGATTATTCAGGATGAGCTATAAGCATGAAAGATTTATATACCTACGTCCTTGCTTCATTCTCCCCAACAGATCAAGCCGACATTGAAGCAGATTTAATCCTGAATGATGAACCTATGAAATTCTTAAAAGTCACTGGCATGGACGGCGATATTTCAGACGTTATCGAGGCAAGAAAGCAGCTTTTAAGTGATGGAAATGCAAAGGATGTTTTGATTCTACATTTAGGCAGCCTTGCCACCTTGAATGATGCACTTTTTAAGGAGGTGGCAGCATGACTGAATATGTAAACCCTGAATTTCACAAAGCCTTTGACCACTACAAAGCAATGGTGAAGCAATACGGAGATGACCACCCCATCACCGAGCAGGCACTCATTTTAACAATGCACTACACGCCTGAGCATATCAAAGAGGAGATGCACCAAAAGGCTAAGGAATTAAACCTATTGCCACCGCCAAGCGGTTACACGGATGACGGCGAGCCTATGTACCGCCTAGAGGACATCGCAAAGCATTTTGGCATTAGCTTTGAAGAAGCAGAGCAGCATTTATTGCAGATGATGGATAACCGCCAAAAGGTCGGGTTATCGAATGATGGGGTTTTGATTAATCCCAACACCAATTTTAACCGTGTGCAGTAGGTAGCAGCATGAAAGAGCTATTTTTTGAAATGTTTAAAGGACTACTTTTAGGCATGTGCTTTGTTTTGTTTTGCTTTGTTATTGCAAGTCTAAGCCGTTCCGCTTATGCTGTAGACCTCTCGAAAATTCAAAGCGTCACCCCACAGCGTCATTGTGGTTTTATTGTGCCCAAGTTTTGCAAAGCCTCTCAAGCTGCGCAGAAAACAAGCGCAAGCGTTTCAGCTACGCCAACAAGGCTGCAATCCCTCTATGAGGGGATGACACAACAAAATAAGTCAGCAATGGCGAATATGTTGGGCGGTTACTTTGAAGCCGAGAGTGAATCCCCTCACCAGTTTTATATTGGTGAAACTTCTCAAAACTCAAAAATTCAAGGAGGCAATCATCATGCCTAAATCTATCTCAAATAAAACCGCTCAAAACTTTTTAGAAAATTCTCAAGTGATTATTGAATCACTGGAGGGCACATTGCTTCGCTTATATGTGAGCTATGACCAACACGACATATCAGATGCCAAAGCAAAGGCGATGCTTGAAGTATGCGAAACACTAGCAAATGCGGCTTTAGAAGATATTGAAAGTGCGAGCGCAAAAACAACCCTAGACATCTCAATGATTGTTAATCTTGCTACTGGCATCCTATACACGCTTGAAGAACTTGCGCATTTAAACCTAGCAAAAGGGCATACAGCAGCAGCTATATACGGACTAACCCTAGCTTGTAGCTCATTAGATAAATTATTAGAAGTTGCGGTGGATTATGTAATGAAAGGGGGTGAACATGACACTACACCATGACACCCCCGAGCTACTCAAGCCTTTGGATATTCTAGCGCATTGCACGGAGCTTATGCCAACAGATAAGGCATACATTGAGCATGAGCTTGTGCAGCGTTTTGGCAGTCCTGAACAGTCGATTCATGTTGATGACAGCATTGTCACCATTAACGGCGTTAGCTATGACAGTCCTATTATTTTGCCTATCTACAATGGACAAATGGAGCTTGTTCAATGTGCTGTGATGCAGGATAACAAGACAGTCGCAGTCATTCCCGATGGACTAGCCAAAGGCTTTGCAAGGTATGGTCATTTTGACCATGCCAAGCCAGTTATTGTGACCTACAACCTAGAGGCATTTTTTAAGATTGCTCAAACAGGTTACGCCGTTGCTTTGGTGCTACTCCCGACATTGTGCAACTCAACTCTACCAGTGTTAAAGCCGTTTGATTTTGAACAAATGCAATTTGTGATTAATCAATTAACACAGGCAGGCTATCAGCAGCTTTATATGCCAGTCCGACCTGAACACCTAGAAGCATTTAAACCACTGGAAGAAAACACCGCCGTCAGGTTATTGAATCAATATCAAGATGACCTAGCATGTGACCTTTCACAGTATGAAAGCGTGGAGGATGTGCAGGCGTTTTTAAATGATGCGATTGAGCTATTGCCACCACTGGAGGAAGCAGAAGCCGACCCACTGGACAATGACATTTTGCGATTGGCTAACCTTACAGAGTTGCAATATGAGCAGACACGTACAGCAGAAGCCGAGCAGCTAGGCATACGTGCAAGCGTCCTAGATAAACTTGTTAAAGCCAAACGAAAAGAGATAGCCGAAAACAAGCATCGGGATGATTTTTTTGAGCATGTGGAAGCGTGGCACACGTCTGTTAGCGGTCATGATTTACTGAATAGTATTGAGCAGATCGTGAATGACCATATTGCTTGTGAGCCTCAGACCCGAATAGCAGCAGCGTTATGGATTCTCTACACGTGGGCGATTGATGCCATGCAGATTGCACCAATCGCATGTATTACCGCACCTGAAAAACGATGCGGCAAAACTCAACTTTTAACGCTGATTGGCGAGCTTTGTTATAAGCCATTGCCTACCTCTAATATCTCATCACCTGCGATGTACCGAGCTATTGAGGAATGGAAACCCACATTGCTGATTGATGAAGCGGATACGTTCCTAAAAGAAAATGAGGACTTGCGAGGTGTGATTAATGCAGGTCACAGCCGAAAAAATGCGTTTGTTGTTCGTTGTGATGGGGATGATAACAAGCCTAAACGATTCAATGTCTACTGTGCTAAAGCGATTAGCGGTATTGGTCATCTACCTGAAACCATCAAAGACCGCTCAATTATTTTGGAGTTACGGAGAAAACTCCCTAGTGAACAAAAGCAGCGTTTACGACATGCAGATCAAGCCGAGTGGCACAACGTCAGACGTAAATGCCTACGTTGGGTAAATGATAATTTTGAAGCTATCAAGACCACACGCCCACAACTACCCGAGCAACTGCATGACCGAGCGCAGGACAACTGGGAAAGTCTTTTTATTATTGCTCAACTTGCTAGTGATGAATGGCTTGCAAAAGCAAATCATGCAGCGTTACAGATTGATGGGGCAGAGATTGCAAGCCTCAGCGTAAACGAGCAACTACTCACAGATATAAAGCAAATTTTTGGGCAGCATGGTCATAAAAATATGTTTAGCGGTGGATTGGTTGATGCGCTCAATGCAGACGAGGAAAACACTTGGGCAACTTGGAATAGAGGAAAGCCAATAACACAAAATCAGCTTGCAACTCGGTTGAAGTATTTTGGCATTAAATCCAAAAAAGTGCGTATCGGCACAGTTGTCAAAAGCGGGTATGAGTTAAGCCAATTTGATGATGCGTTTAAGCGTTACATCCCTGATGCAGGGATTCAAAACGTAACAACGTTACAACCCACGCTACACAAGGCTTACAGCGAAAATCAAAGCGTTACACAAAAGAATGATGTAACGTTTCAAAAACCGCTCAAACCCACGCCACACAAGGATTGTAACGATGTAACGTTTCAAAATGGGGTAACAGGGTGTGAACAGCATTGTAACGAGGTAACAACACCAAAAAAACAGGTAAAGGCTAAAGCATCACCGCCTAAAGAAGTGATAGACACAAAGACGCTTGATATGTTCGGGGGTGGCGTATGAACATGCAAAAAGCACTACACATAATTCAGTTGGCGAAGTCGTACCAGTGCAGATTATTTATCGCTCCCCCTAATCAGTTGAGATGGGAAAGCCCAATCATGCCACCTGATGAACTACTGGAGGAATTGAGAGCCAACAAACCCATTTTGATTGAGTACCTGAAACATACAAGCCGTGACCTATCAATGTTGGTTAAACGTGCGCTAGATGGCTACCATTGGCTGCTAGACCGCAAGCGCACCCATTTCCGCTATAACGGCGTACCTATCGTGACCGCACGTATAGCAGCAAGCGAATGGAGAGAAACAGTTAAGGGTGTGTTAAAGGTCAATGATGCTGAATTGCATATCATCGAAAGATTGCTCATTCAAAGCGAGCAGCTTGTATATTTTGACCATGCAAAAACATTGCTCACTACCCCCGACCAACTAGAGCAGGACTATATGCCCGATGACAACACAGGGGCAGCATTTAATGCTTGGCTATCTATGCCATGCGAATTTATACACAGTTGAGAATTGAACAATGCCAAACGTGAACAAAGCAATCGTAATGGGTGTATTAGGTCGTGACCCTGAAACTAAGAACTTTCCAAACGGCGGTAGCGTTACCAATTTTAGCGTGGCGACTACTGAACACTGGAAAGACAAGTCCACTGGAGAGCGCAAAGAGGCTACAGAATGGCACAGAATCAGCACCAACAACCGATTGGCAGAGATTGCTAGCAAGTACCTCAAGAAAGGCAGCAAGGTTTATATTGAGGGCAGCTTGAGAACAAGGAAGTGGAAAGACCAAAGCGGTGCAGATCGGGAGGTCACAGAGATAAAGGCGGATGTTCTGCAATTGCTATGATGCACTTCACTTTCCGACCAACTGCAAAGCAAGTGAGCAGTAAACTGTTTTATAATTGATGTAGAAAAATCGCTGTAGTTTTTAGTTTTGCCCATACTCCCCAGTATGGGTATTTTTTTGGCTGTAATTCAGTATTCAAGTATTACTTGATAACTGGGCATCTTAGACCGCATTAGATCGGCAAAGTCTAATTAGACAAAACCTAGACCTTGATTGCCAACCTAAATCATTAGTGAAATTTCATATTGAAAAACACTGTAAAATGACTGAAACACAGAGTACATAAGGCATTGAGCCTGATTTAATACTTGCGAATTGAGGTAAAGTTATTTATGCAAAAAACACACAGTCAGGTTGAGGATTGTTTGAGCTTAGACAGCCGCACTATGGCTCGATATAAAGTATTTAATGGTGGCGGTAGTGGTTCATGGGTGTGGCGAAAAGGCAGCAATCAAGAAGTATTTTCCTCTATCTCATATTTATATAGTAACAATGGCTTGATGCTGCAATATACATGCAGTGACCAACAGTACAGCTATACGGTGGATATTGTCACAACACCATGCAACTACGGTGGCAAGCGGTATTGGTTCAATTGCCCAAAGTGTTCTAAGCGAGTTGCAAAGCTATACCTACGCAATTCAATGTTTTTCTGTAGAACTTGCCACAAACTGAACTACAGCACACAGCAGAGTTGCAAGCTAGAAAGCACCCGAGTTGGTATGTATAAAATCAGGGATAAACTTAACTGGCAGTATGACACCGCATTCATGAAGTCGTGGCATAAGTTGAAGCCTAAAGGGATGCACCATTCAACCTATAACAGATTGGTGCAGAGGCATGACAAACTAGAACGAAAGTCAGAGCAATATTGCATTGCAAACTTTCATGCCTTTATGAATAGACATGGTTTAAAACCATCATGGGATTAAACAGGACTTGCACAGTGCTTCACCCTTACAGATACGATAGCAGCAGGCTTGCATCTCTTTTTATAGAGTGCAAGTGTTGATTGTTCTATCAATAAATTATTGTTTTCTAAGGTGAGCGCAAAATTGCGTTGGCTAACCAGTGGGGGGATGGTGAATAGCTGTACCATGATTCAAAAACCTAGACCGCAGCCAATCGCACGTATAAAAAAATTTCTGTTTTTGTTAAAAAGTTAACTTTTTGTTAACTGCTACGGCGTTCCAAATGTGAGGTTTTGAACTTAGGATTACTTAGGATTTACGCCGTTCTGAATCTCATGTTTTATCAGGTTTTCTCTTTTAAAGCAGTCCGAAAAAACTAACATTTACTAACAGTATGACAGCGCAATTTTGCATTTCGCAACAACTACGCGCGCGCACGCGAGGGAGCGAGTACCTCAAAGTCACTCACAAAGGATAAGATTCTAAATCTGAGCCACCAGTAAGGGGAGCAGCTTTAAATACTCTATTCCGCTTCAATTGAATGGTGGGAGCGAAAAAACACAGCAAACAATTGTTGAAGTGCTAGAGAATCAAGAAAACGCGCGCGCGCGCGAGGCAGACTGAAAACCTCAACTTACACCAATGCGTAAAATTGAAAATAATTAATCAATCAGAAAAATAATTTATTGCTCAAAATAGGGGGGTACAGAACTCATACGGAGGTTAAATGGGAGGTTAAATATTTTGACCTCATAAAATAATATAATTAAAACAGTATCTTATGCGTTTTATATATCGCTACCACATGGCGATCTACTGATTTAAATGCATTAAAAAAAATCCCGCTTTCGAGCGGGATTTTTTGTTTTAAAGCAAAAGTTATTTGATATAGCCTTTTTGAATGAGGGGCTTAAATAAGTAAAAGTGAAGGGTGAGTGCCCATTGCATGATTTTCTCTTTATAGAGATTCCAAAGCTTTAATCCAAAGAAGTTTAAGGCAAAAGCCAATAGAAAAGCGCCGAGCATATCTAAAGGAAAATGTACACCAAGATAGACACGTGACCATGCAACCAGCCAAGCCATGACCAAGAGAAAAATTCCCAGTTTACGCTGCGCAGAGAATAGATAAGAAAAGGCGATACTGCTAAAAATCAGCATATGGTCACTTGGAAAAGAGCCATTGGGTGCATGGTAAATGAGAGTGCGTCCGACCTCCATGACAAAAGGCCGTGGGTGATAATACACATGAGAAATACATTGGCTGATCAAAATGGCGATACTGGTAAAAATAAACGCCTTCAATATCTGTTTTTTAGTGTCATAGTTACCACGTAGCCAAAACCAAGCAAACAGTAAAATCATACAATAGAGCAGGTCATTGGCGATAAAAATGGCAAAATGAATACTGGTATTAGTGGCTTCAGGAGAAGCATTAATCCATGAAAAAAGCGATAAATTAAGTTCTGAAAGAGTCATGAAAGTGGATTGTGTTTATAAAGTACGGAAGAGAGTCATAATTTTGTCATATTGTTAAAATAAAAAAGACCACAAAAATGTAGTCTTTTTTAACAGTTCAATGTAGTTGAACTAATTAGCTTTCAGTTTTAGAAATCAAATGACGTTTGAAGGTAGAAGGTACGTGGTTGCCCTACATATTTTCCGCCTGTTGAGTCAGTAGAACGTGTGAAATATTGTTTATCAAACACGTTTTTAACGCCACCCGCGATTTTTAAACCGTGAAATTGCTCACCAAAGTCATATGCTGTACGCACGGCAAAAGTGGAATAACCTGGAATATCACCTAATTTTCCATCAGCCGATTCGTCAGTTTGATAGGTATCACCCGAACCTGGAGAATGCTGCTTAGATTGGGCAAACATATCTGCATTGACTCTCCATTGATTCACTTTATAGCCTAAACCAACATTTGCTGTGTGACGTGAGTAGAATGGAAGATCTTTGTCTTCAAAGTCGCCTGCTTCAGCCACAGCTTTGGTGAAGGTGTAGTTGCTATAGAGTTTTAAGCCCTCAAGCGCATCGGTTAAATAGGCAAAGTCATAAGCCAGACCAAGTTCTACACCTTTGTGGCTGGTTGCGCCTAAGTCTGTCCAAATGCCATTGTTCTGGGCATCGCGTTCTAAAATTAACTCTTTTTTGAAGTCTAAATAAAACGCGGTTAATTCTGCATTTAGACCATTGCCTAAATATTTCGTCCCAATTTCATAGTTATTGGACTTTTCAGGATGCAAGCCATCAGTTGTGCTTTGTGCAACACCACCTTCTAAACGTGCCAATTGGTTATATTGCTGTGGGCCGAATGAAACGCCCGCATTGGCAAAAATGTTCCAATTGTCTGTTGCTTTATACATGACCGATAGGCTGGGTAAAAACTCATGTGAATCAATTTTTGGAGAAACGGTATTAACTGCTACGCCTTGGTTATAGGCAGTAAAATTGTTATGCGTTTCAATTGATTCAAAACGTAGTCCCGGTGTGATGACCCAGTTACCTAAATCGAAGCGGTTATCTGCATAAATCGCATGTGCTTTAGTGCCACCTTCACTCGTGGTACGTGCTTTAATTTCGGTCACAGGTGCATTCAATGCATATGTCGATGAGCGACCTGAGAACTCAGAGCTATCTTCATCTAAATAACGATAGCCGATAGTGAATTCGCTATTTGAGTTGCCTAATTGGTATGCATGAGACCAGCGCGGTTCAATCGCAAAAACTTTGTAGTCGCGTGGAGAGATGTCCAAACGCGAAGTCGTTGCACTAACATCTGTCTCTAAGTCGCTCGTGCGAAATGAGTCAATATAATAGGTCAGCAATTCAAAGTTATTTTTTTCATCTTGATGTGTATAGCGGAATGACACATCTGAGCGGCGACCAGAGAAATAATTACGTGACTTATTTGACTGATAAGGGTTTTGTGCATATTTTTCGGCAGTTAAGCCTTCAGGCATTTCACCATAACCTTCATAGTGATGTAGGTTTAAGGCAATCGCATCAGCATCTGTAATTTGATAGGCCGTTTTTAACATGACATCATCAATGTCAGTTTTATTATTGGCTTCACGGTAGCCATCACCTTTTGTGCCAGAATACAGTAAAGCAAGGCCTAAACCATTATCGAAGGTTCCGCCTACAAATAGGTTCGGGCTGTATTTAACTTGATCTGTACCCGAAGCATATTCGGTCGTTAGGCTGACATTACCTGCAAACTCTTTAGGAATCGCGCGAGTTGCAAAGTTAATGATACCGCCCACGTTCTGCGGCCCAAAACGTACAGAGCCTGCACCACGAACCACATCTACAGATTCAATATTGCCTAATGATACTGGTGCTAGAGAAAGCTGAGGCTGTCCATAAGGCGCAAATGATAGCGGGACACCATCAAGCAGTACTGTAGAACGAGGAGATAAACGAGAGGCTAAACCACGGACCCCAATATTGAGTGAAACATCACTGCCACCAGTACCATTATTTTCTTGGACTTGAACACCAGGCACTTGCTTCAGGGCATCTTTAATTGAAGTCGCAGCAACCTCATCTAAGCGATTGCGAGTAATAATCGTACGAGCGCCTGCATGCTTTTGCACTTTCTCTGCATTGGCATCTTCTAACCAGTTGCCTTGTGCTTCAAGTTTGATGGTCGGAAGCACATTGTTGCTCGTTGCTTCAGTGAGTTCTTCTGCTTGTGCATAGGTCAAGCAGCTCATAGAAAGCCCAATCGCAATGCTGAGTTGTTTGGCTTTGAATAATCTGCGATCCTGCAGATGAAGACGTGATGAAATCATTCTTTTGTGCGCAATCCATAATAAAGAGCGCGGCTATCATATGCTGAACTTTGTTGAAATTAAATAATAATCATTATCACTTATTGCAATTAAAACACTAAAATTAATAGGCGAATTAAAGTTTTATTGATGGATACACAATAAAAAAGCCACGTTTAACATGGCTTTTGAGATGAATTTGAATGAAATCTATTATTTAAGTTGAACAGTACCATTTGCATTCACAGTGATTTTAGATTCACCGCCTGCAACATCTTGCATTGGCGCATCAGCTGCTGCAAATTTTGCACTTTCTGCACGCATCATGACTGGGCGAGGGTAGTAGTTGCTGGTATTAATGTTTAAGTTAACCAAGTTATAACCTGACTTACTCCATGCTTGTGCTAATGATTGCGCACGCTGTTGAAAGTTTTTCGATGCTTCAACAATCAGCTCATTTTCCACTTTCTTACGTTGTGTGTCGGACACACTGAAGCCGATTGACTGTGTTTGGAAGTTTTGCTGTAGCTCACCAATCAATTGGCTCGCCGCTTTAAAATCGGTACTTTCTAAATTAATTTCAGCACGACCACGCCATTCTTTTAACTTTTGGTTGTCATCGTTGTAAATTGGGTAGGTGGTTTGAGAACCTGTTTCGACTTTTACGCTTGGATATTTACGAGCTAAAGCTGTGGCTTGATTCATCAGCTGCGTAATTTGTGTAGCGAGCTCGGCAGGTTGTTTGTTACTACGTTCAACGTAAAGCGTTGCATTCATTAAATCGTTGGATACTTGGCGTGTTGCCTCGGCCTGAACATTGACAATATTGTAGTTTAATTGGTTCTCAGACTGAGCAAAAACTGCTGAGCTAAATAAAGCACTAAGCGCGATTGCTGGGATGAAGAATTGACGCATTTTTATTCCTTTTTTATTTAGGAGGAGTTTTGCAACATTTGTAAAAAGCTTAAAGCCAATTTGTGGTGAATTTGCGAAAATATTGTGGTTCGATTGTAAAAAAAAGGTATAAAATATTTTTCAGAAAAACCTAGATAAATCTATTTATTTCAAAAACTTATTTTTCAACCAAGGTGAGTATTTTGAATTTTTGTGGCGAAGTTGAAAAATAAATAAATTCATCGGCTTTTCTTTACGTTGTCACACTATAAGAGGATAATTTAAGCTATGGTTTGGCATGATATATTTTTTTAGTAAATTTCTGGCAGATAATGTGCAAAAGCTGTTTATTTTATTGAAAATTTCTGTATCATCCGCCTCCTAGTTATGAAGTATCCAAACTCTATCTGACTAGAATTTATAAAGCGCCGAGTCAAAGGACCAAAAGTCACCCGACTTATTTCTTTCAACCCATATCAGAGATGGTAATTCGATATGAGCGTTTCTTCTGTAAACCCTGCCACTAATACTACTAACGAATACTATTTGACTCGCCAAAGTCAGATGGAATCCAATGTTCGTAGCTATCCACGGAAATTACCGTTAGCGATAGCCAAAGCATTAGGCTGCTGGGTTACTGATGTTGAAGGTACAGAGTACCTCGATTGTTTAGCTGGGGCAGGAACATTGGCTTTGGGCCATAATCATCCTGCGGTAATTCAAAGTATTCAAGATACACTTGCAAGTGGCCTTCCTTTACATACTTTGGATTTAACGACACCTTTAAAAGATGCATTTACTGAAGCATTGCTTGAACAATTACCAGGCGGTAAGGAAGAGTATTGTTTACAGTTCTGTGGTCCATCTGGTGCAGATGGCACGGAAGCAGCAATTAAATTAGCGAAGACGTATACCGGTCGTAGCACAGTGATTAGTTTCTCTGGTGGCTACCATGGTATGACGCACGGCGCTCTTGCAATGACAGGTAATCTGTCTGCGAAAAATGCTGTAAATGGTTTAATGCCAGGCGTTCAATTTATGCCGTATCCGCATGAATACCGTTGCCCACTTGGTTTAGGTGGCGAAGCGGGTGTGGATGCTTTGACATATTTCTTTGAAAACTTCATTGAAGATGTTGAAAGTGGTGTAACCAAGCCAGCTGCTGTCATTCTTGAAGCAATTCAAGGTGAAGGCGGTGTGGTAACAGCGCCAACCAAATGGTTGAAAAAAATCCGCGAAGTGACTGAAAAACACAACATTGTGTTGATTCTTGACGAAGTTCAAGCAGGCTTTGCACGTTCAGGCAAAATGTTCGCATTTGAACATGCGGGTATTGAACCTGACGTAGTAGTAATGTCTAAAGCCGTTGGTGGTAGCTTACCACTTGCTGTATTGGGTATTAAACGTAAGTTTGATGCTTGGCAGCCAGCAGGTCACACGGGTACTTTCCGTGGTAACCAATTGGCAATGGGTACTGGTCTTGCAACGATCAAAACTATCAAAGAACAAAAGCTTGCGCAAAATGCACAAGAACGTGGTGATTTCTTACAAGCTGAATTTAAAAAGCTTGCTCAAGAGTTCCTATGTATCGGTAACGTGCGTGGTCGTGGTTTGATGATTGGTGTTGAAATTGTTGATGAGCGTAAACCAGCGGATCATATGGGGTCTTTACCTGCAGATGGTCAACTGGCAGCAGCGATTCAAGCGGCATGCTTTAACAACAAGTTATTGTTAGAAAAAGGCGGTCGTAACGGTACAGTGATTCGTTTACTTTGCCCACTTATTATCACTCAAGCTGAATGTGAAGAAGTAATTGTTCGCTTTAAGAAAGCAATTGCTGAAGCACTTGTTGCAACTCGAGGCGCGTAATCATGGTTGATTTTGCAGAACACCGTAAGGCGTTACTCTGCAATGATGCTGCATCCATTGCTGACTATTCGTCAGCAATGGACCAAGCGACTAAAGCAGTTGCAGCATGGTTGCAAAATGATAAAATGTACACAGGCGGTAGCATTAAAGAGCTACGCAGCGCGATTGCATTTAATCCTTCTAAAGAAGGTTTGGGTGTACAAAAGTCACTTGAACGTATGATTGAGCTTTTCTTAAACAAAAGCTTAAAAGTCCATCACCCGCACTCGCTCGCGCATTTGCACTGCCCAACTATGGTGACTAGTCAAATTGCTGAAGTGCTGATTAATGCAACGAATCAATCAATGGATTCTTGGGACCAAAGTCCTGCAGGTTCATTGATGGAAGTTCAGTTGATTGACTGGCTTCGTCAAAAAGTGGGTTATGGTGCAGGTCAAGCTGGTGTGTTCACTTCTGGTGGTACACAGTCAAACTTGATGGGTGTACTGCTTGCACGTGATGCATGTATTGCGAAAAACTGGAAAGACGAAAACGGTAATCCGTGGTCTGTACAGCGTGATGGCGTGCCGGGCGATGCGATGCGCAACGTCAAAGTTATTTGTTCTGAAAATGCACACTTCTCTGTGCAAAAGAACATGGCGATGATGGGCATGGGTTTCCAATCAGTCGTAACCGTTCCTGTGAACGAAAACGCTCAGATGGATGTGGATGCACTTGAAAAAACCATGGCTCACCTTCAAGCTGAAGGTAAAATCGTGGCATGTGTGGTTGCAACTGCGGGCACAACCGATGCAGGTGCGATTGATCCACTGAAGCAAATTCGTGAAATCACCAACAAATATGGCGCGTGGATGCACATTGATGCGGCGTGGGGCGGTGCTTTAATCCTATCGAACAATCACCGTGATATGTTGGATGGGATCGAGCTTTCTGACTCTATTACGCTTGATTTCCATAAGCATTACTTCCAAACCATCTCTTGTGGTGCGTTCTTGTTAAAAGATGAAGCGAACTATCGTTTCATGCACTACGAAGCTGAGTATTTAAACTCAGCTTATGATGAAGAGCATGGCGTGCCAAACTTGGTGTCTAAGTCACTTCAAACAACCCGTCGTTTTGATGCGTTGAAGCTTTGGATGACTGTTGAAGCACTTGGTGAAGAGCTCTATGGTTCTATGATTGACCACGGCGTTACTTTAACTCGTGACGTTGCTGATTATATCAATGCAACTGCTGGTTTAGAGATGTTGGTTGATCCACAATTTGCATCTGTATTGTTCCGTGTGGTTCCAGCAGGCTATCCAGTAGAATTGCTTGATACCTTAAACCAAAACGTTGCAGATGAATTGTTTGCACGTGGTGAAGCGAATATTGGTGTAACTAAAGTAGGCCAAAATCAATCATTGAAAATGACGACTTTAAGTCCAGTTGCGACTTTAGATAACGTGAAGAACCTGCTTAGTCTTGTCCTTGCAGAAGCGGATCGTATCAAAGGTCCAATCGCAGATGGAACCTATACACCTGCAATTGCTTAATCGATTGTTTGTGTTAAAAAAGGAGCTGATATCAGCTCCTTTTTTATGTGTTCTAAATATTAAAGAACATAACATCACTGGCTAAGTTTCTAATTTTAATTATGTTGGAGATGCTTTATTTTTCTATGAAGTAGTTGTCGATATCTGCTTCAACTATGATTTTCAGGAAAATGAGCTTCAATAGTTAAGACTAAAGCTAAATATTCGGGCTTTTGATTTTCAACAGGCAAATGATTTCCTTCACGAATTTTCAAGTTAAAGGTATGACCTGCACGACAGGCAAGTCCTTATCATAATCCCGAAAAATTGGGGGGTAAATAAACGTGTTTGGCTAGCTGTCATGGGAAATGTCGCACTCATATGACTTGTCACGCTTATTACGAAAAATGAATGGTTAAGGCGGCAGTAAGGGGAGGAGAAACCCAAAATCTCCTTCTTTGAGCTATCTTTTAGAAAAAAGATAAAGCGGTGTCGTCAGAAATACCCATTATTCGGACAAATATTTCTAAAAATAAGAAAAGTACCTGAGTCTGAAAGTCATAAATTTGCTCTCGTATTTGAGATGAGCATGCTATTTTTCAGTAATAAATAAGGGATAAAAGGTAAAAATTAAGACCTAAATGATGCTCAATTTTCTAAATATGACACCACTCATTTGTCATTTATAGGTTATGAAATTCTGACAAATGGCGAAAATTTATATGGATTTTGCATATAGGTATACGCAAAGTTTTATAGATTAGAAGGGATATTCAATGTTAAATAAATCAAAGTCTATGGAGTTCTTTTTTGCTTTATGTATTGATTCTAAATGTGTTTTATTTTTTATAAAAGCGTAAAAGATGTTTATGTAAAATGAATTACGCACTCTCGGTATATCGAAATAAGAAAAATTCTTTACGTGTTTAGACTGGGTGAAATTGAACAAAGTGTAACGAATCATGGAAAAATAAAAATAAAAATAAACATCATGAAAGTGTCACAATGCTGTAACTTGCTTGTCATATTCTGAAATCAAAATGCAGTTATCCAAAAAAGTACAAGACTGAATAAAAAGTGGCGTACTTCAAAATGTTTAATATGTGAGATAACAAATATGCGCTTAAACCATATCGCACTTGCAGTAGTAGTTTCTGGGGCAGCTGTAGCAACCACGGCAAACGCAGCTCGTGACACAATCCAAATTGCGGGTTCTTCAACAGTTTTACCATATGCAAGTATTGTTGCTGAAGAATTTGGCAATACTTTCCCACAATTTAAAGCACCAGTTGTTGGTTCTGGCGGTTCTTCAGGTGGCTTAAAACAGTTCTGTAATGGTGTGGGTGATAACACAATTGATATCGCAAACGCATCTCGTAAAATTAAAGATACAGAATTAGCTGCTTGTAAGAAAGCTGGTGTGAACCAAGTGATCGAAATCAAAATTGGCTATGACGGTATTGTATTCGCTTCAAATGCAAGCAAAGCAGCATATAAATTACGTCCACAGCACGTCTATGCAGCTTTAGCAGCGCAGTTACCATCTAACGGTAAAATGGTTGCAAACCCATATACACGTTGGAACCAAATTGACAAAAGCCTTCCAAACGAACCAATCACTTTAGTGATTCCAGCATCAAACCACGGTACACGTGAAGTGTTCCAAGAAAAAATGGTTGATGCAGGCTGCGAAACTTATGCAGCAATCAAAGCAATGGATAAAGATGCACAAAAGAAAGCATGTTCAACTTTCCGTAAAGACGGCAAAGTGATTGAGATTGCGGGTGACTACACTGAAACTTTAGCGCGCTTAAAAACCTCGCCTAGCGCAGTAGGTGTGTTTGGTTTGGGTTTCTACGACCAAAACCGTGACAAGTTACGCGTAGCTACAGTGAACAATGTTGCACCATCTGAAAAGACGATTTTGAATGGTTCATACCCAGTTTCTCGCCCACTATTCTTTTACGTGAAGGGTGAGCACTTGAAATCAATCAAAGGCTTAAAAGAATACACGGAATACTTCATCAGCAAGAAAGTATCAGGTAAAGGTTCTAAGCTTGAGCGTGCTGGTTTGATCTCAATGTCAGACAAAGAGCGTGCAGCAGTTCTTGCGAACTTCAAAGCAGGCAAAGCGGTTAAGTAATTAAGCGTAGAAACAGTCAACGGTAGGCAAGTCCTACCTTTGACGTTTTTTACTAGGATTAAGTTTTTTCAAATAATGAAAATTGAAAGAACCGTGGAGAATACATGAATCTGCTACTTATAGGTGTGTTATTGGCACTGATTGCCATAGCCTATCAAATGGGCTTAAGTCAGAGCCGTAACTTAGCAGGTAAGGGAAATAATTCTGCAAAATTACACTCACGTCCGGGGTATTACGGTGCGTTAGTGGCTTTGTGGTGTGGTATCCCTGCTTTTTTAATTTTGATTGTTTGGAATATTGTTGAACCAAATGTTTTGAATCATGTGGTGTTAAATCACGTGCCAGCACAAGTCGCTGCAACCTTAGATGCTGCTAGTACGGATGTGTTGATTAACCGTGTAGAAGCGATTGCCTCAGGTTTTGGTGTCACAGATACACCAGCCGCGTATGAGCTTGCTGCTGCGGAGCAACTGGCGAAGTTTCAAAGCATTGGAACATTTGCAAAAATTGCAGTGGTGATTTGTGCTGCACTGGCAGGTTTAGTCGCTGCGAAAAAGCGCATTGCAACTCAATTCCGCGCGCGTAACCAAGTTGAAAAAACCATTAATGTTGCACTTGCGCTCTGTTCTGGTGTCGCGATTCTAACCACGATTGGTATCGTGATGTCGATGTTCAGCGAAGCGATGCGATTCTTCCACTTCGTGAGTCCACTCGACTTTTTCTTCGGTACAGAATGGAACCCAGGTTTTAGTACTTCAGGTAGTGCAGAGGGCAGTTATGGTTTGCTTCCTCTACTTTGGGGCACCTTAATGGTCAGTGGTATTGCACTCTTGGTTGCAGTCCCTGTGGGTTTAATGATCGCGATCTATCTTGCTGAATATGCATCTTCTGGTTTCCGCTCATGGGCAAAACCAACCATTGAAGTGCTCGCAGGGATTCCAACCATTGTTTACGGTGTATTTGCACTGATGATCATTGGCCCATTCTTTAAAATGCTTGGCGAATCCGTTGGTTTACACATCAACGCAACCAGCGCACTCACTGCTGGTTTCGTCATGGGGATCATGATTATTCCTTTCGTATCATCGCTGTCTGATGACATTATCACGCAGGTGCCACGTGCATTACGTGATGGCTCATTAGGTTTGGGTGCGACAAAGTCTGAAACCATTCGTCAGGTGGTGATACCTGCAGCACTTCCGGGCATTATCGGCGCGTTCTTGCTTGCAGCGTCACGTGCCATCGGTGAGACCATGATTGTGGTGCTTGCAGCAGGGAATAGTCCTTTATTGCATGCCAATCCACTTGAAGCCATTTCAACTGTGACCATTACCATCGTAAACCAATTGACCGGTGATACTGACTTTGCAAGCCCGCAAGCTTTGGTGGCATTTGCACTAGGTCTGACCCTCTTTGTAATTACGCTTGGTTTGAACATTGTTGCACTGTACATCGTGCGTAAATATCGTGAGCAATACGACTAATGACGACTTCTAATAGCACAGCAGATCAAGTATTTGATCCACAACATGCGGCAGAATTACGAGAAAAGCGTAAGCAAACGATCAGTAATTCATTGGCAAAACGTCACCGTAAAGAAAAAAGCTTTCGTTTCTTTGGTTTCTCAGCAGTGATTGCAGGTTTATTCTTTGTCGCGCTACTTTTTGGCAGTATTTTATCGAAAGGCTTACCTGCTTTTTGGCAAAGTAGCATGAGTTTACCCGTGTACTTTGACCCTGCCATTATTACGACAGGTGCAAAACCTGTACAGCGTGCAGGTGAATCTCCAGCACAGTTTGAAGAGCGTTTTATTGCTTGGCAAACTGAAATGGGTATGGTGGATTGGGATGCTTTAATCGTGAATGCCATGATTGCAAAAGATCCAGCACTTGCTTCTAAACGAGATGACTTGGCTTCTTTGTACACTAGTTCTGAAGCATATCGCTTACGTGATATGGTGATGAAAGATCCATCATTGGTCGGTAAGAAAGAAGACATTAAAGTGCTTGCTGATGCAAACGTTGATGTGTGGCTCGCAGGAAATATTGACCGTAGTTTGCCTGATGAACAGCAACAGTTGAGCCCAGAAGTTCGTCAACTTGCCGATGAAATGAAAGCTTCAGGGGTAATGGAAAATACTTTCAATACCAACATCTTTGTCAGTCCAGACTCGCGTAGTTCTCCTGCAACTTCAGGTTTAGCAGGGGCATTCATGGGGTCGCTGTTCATGATGCTGATCGTGATCATTATTTCGATTCCAATTGGCGTGGCATCTGCAATTTATCTTGAAGAATTTGCGCCTAAAAACTGGATCACTGATGTCATTGAAGTCAATATTAACAACCTTGCAGCTGTACCATCAATTGTCTTTGGTTTGCTCGGTGCTGCGATCTTTATTGGCTGGATGCATTTACCGCTTTCTGCGCCATTGGTCGGTGGTTTGGTGCTGAGCTTAATGACTTTACCAACGGTGATTATTACGACACGTGCATCGTTGAAAGCTGTACCACCTTCAATTCGTCAGGCCGCTTTAGGGCTAGGTGCTTCACGTGTACAAACCGTATTCCATCACGTTTTACCACTTGCACTACCAGGGATTCTAACAGGTGCAATTATTGGTGTAGCGCAAGCATTAGGTGAGACTGCACCGCTGTTATTAATTGGTATGAGTGCATTTGTTGCAAGTGTACCTACAACTCCATTTGATCAATCGAGTGCTTTACCTGTACAGATTTTCTTGTGGCAAGGTAATGAGCTGCGTAACTTCTTCGAAGGACGTACAGCAGCTGCGATTATTGTTCTGCTTGCAATGATGATTGGACTCAACAGTATTGCAATTTGGTTACGTAAGAAATTTGAAGTCCGTTGGTAAGTGAGGGCAAAATATGAATACCGTTGTTAAAAATTCCTTAGATCAGGATCAAACAGTGAATCAAGAACACACTCAATTTACAAACCCAAATACGACCTCAGGTCAGCAGGGTACTTCTTTTGTGTCGCAGTTTGATACACAGACTTCTACTAAGAAAGATCAGGCACAAGGACAAGTCAAACTCAGCACTTCAGATGTACATGTTTACTATGGCGAAGCTGAAGCGATTAAAGGGATTGATCTGAATATCTACGAAAATGAAGTGATTGCATTTATTGGGCCATCAGGCTGTGGTAAATCGACCTTCTTACGTACTTTGAACCGTATGAACGACACCATTGATAGCTGTCGTGTGACGGGTAAAGTGATGTTGGATAATCAAGATATTTATGACCCAAACCTAGATGTGGTACTGCTTCGCGCTCAAGTAGGTATGGTATTCCAGAAACCAAACCCATTCCCAAAGTCAATTTTTGATAACGTGGCTTATGGCCCTAAACTCCATGGTTTGGCCCGTGATAAGTATGACTTAGAAGAAATTGTAGAAAACAGCTTACGTAAAGCGGGTCTTTGGGATGAAGTCAAAGACCGTTTAAACCAACCGGGCACAGGCTTGTCGGGTGGTCAGCAGCAGCGTTTATGTATTGCGCGTACCATTGCGGTAAGCCCAGAAGTGATTCTGATGGATGAGCCATGTTCAGCGCTTGACCCGATTGCAACAGCGAAAGTGGAAGAGCTTATTTCTGAGCTTTCAACGCAGTATACGATTGCGATTGTGACGCACTCAATGCAGCAGGCTGCACGTGTATCAGACCGTACCGCTTACTTCCATTTAGGTGACTTGATTGAAGTGAACTCAACCGAGAAAGTCTTCACTCAGCCAGATCATCAGCTAACTGAAGCTTATATTACAGGTCGTTTCGGTTAATACGCATAACTTGAAATATTTGAAAAAACAGAGCCTAAATGCTCTGTTTTTTTGTTATAAGCAGATATTAAGTCTGGTGACTAAAACAGCCATGATGATGGACATTGCGTATTAGCGTCACATTGAACAAAAGATGCGAAGATGTGCCGTCTGAGATATAGACTCATCTTGTAAATGATTAAATGTGAAAGGTAACGCATTACAGAATAAAACAAAAAATGGCTATTGAAAAAAAATGCCATTGACCTAATCTAGGTCATATACCGACGTATTATTTTAGAGAATATAATTTCTATGTTATTTCATTTACCGAAACTTCCCGCTGAAATTCGAATTACACATTTAAATGCGCGTATTAATGAACAACGTAAAAAAATTACGCAAACTACAGCATCTAAATTGGAGTTATTGCAACTGACTCAGCAGTTAGCGAAAGAGTCTCGTCACCGTAAAAAGGCTAATCAAAAAGTTTATATTCTAGATTTTAAAGGTGATACTGCGGCAACAGCGGTAGAAAGCTTACGTGAAGAAATCACCTTGATTTTAGCGACAGCCAAAGCAGGGCGTGATCGCGTTGTGGTGCGTTTAGAAAGCCCAGGCGGTATGGTACATGGTTATGGTTTGGCTGCTGCCCAATTGGTGCGTTTACGTGATGCAGGTTTCAATCTCACTATTTGTGTCGATAAAGTTGCAGCGAGTGGCGGTTATATGATGGCATGTATCGCCAATCAGATTATTGCTGCACCTTTTGCGGTTGTTGGTTCAATTGGTGTGGTCGCGCAAGTTCCTAACTTTAATCGTCTGCTAAAAGAACACAATATCGATTTTGAACTGTACACAGCAGGCCAATATAAACGTACTGTGACGATGTTTGGTGAAAATACAGCAGAAGGTAAGGCGAAGTTTGAAGAAGAGCTACAACAGACGCATGTGCTGTTTAAACACTTTGTTGAAAAATATCGCCCACAACTCAATGTTGAAAAAGTGGCGACGGGTGAGCATTGGTATGGTCAAGATGCCTTAGATTTGAATTTGGTCGATCAGTTACAAACTTCAGATGCTTATTTACTTAATTTACTGACCGATCATGATGTTTATGTCATCTCAACGCGTAAGAAACCGACTTTAGGTGAGAAGTTGGGCTTACAAGCTGTGCAAATTGCAGATGCCTTGGTACCAGCAGTCATGAATAAAGTGATAGAAACCTTAACTAAAACCAATGCAAGTTTGGTGCAAATGCGTGATCCAAAACTTTAATATTTAGTTGGCCGATTCATTTCAAAAAGTCTGGTTCCGAAATATGCAAAAAGCAATTTTAGAACCAGACTTTTTTGTCTTAAGCCAAGTACGCTTTAATCATTTTCACTAGACGTTCAATCAGTTGATTCGCCTGTTCTTTGGTAATATTCAACGTCGGTAGTAAACGCACCACAGAACCCGCAGTGACGTTAATAATGGTGTGGTATTCATCACGAGCGATGTTGACCAAGTCACCACATGCTTTGGGTAATTCAATACCAATCATTAAACCAAAGCCACGGACAATCACATTTTGATCGGCAAGCTGGTTGCGCAGTTGTTCTACGATGTACGCACCTTGTTCAGCCGCATTTTGAACGATGTTTTCTTTCTGCATAATGTCGATGATGGTATACACCACACGAGAACCCAATGCTGAGCCACTATATGTTGAACCGTGGTTACCCGCAGTCAGCACGCCTACACCACGACCTTGAGTCATCACCGCACCAATGGGGAAGCCATTGCCTAAACCTTTGGCAGTGGTCAGTACATCAGGAATGATGTTGGTGTGTTGGTAGGCAAAGTATTCACCTGTACGGCCATTACCAGTTTGAACTTCATCCAGCATCATCAGCCAGTTGTGTTGATTACAGATCTGACGAATCTCTTCCAAATAGCTAAAACCTTGTGGAGCAGTATTGACTCCACCTTCGCCCTGAATTGGCTCGACAAAGATCGCGACAATGTCTGGATGATGAATTGCGGCTTCTTCAATGGCTTCAATGTCGCCGAATGGGACACGAATAAAACCTTCAACCAATGGGCCAAAGCCTTCTTGGACTTTTTTATTGCCCGTTGCTGATAGGGTCGCCATAGTACGGCCATGGAATGAGTGCTCTGCAACAATGATTTTTGGATTGGCAATGCCTTGCATGTAGCCAAATTTACGGGCAATTTTGATTGCACCCTCATTGGATTCTGCACCACTGTTTGAAAAGAATACTTCCTCCATGCCTGCAACTTCAGCAAGTTTCTGTGCGGCTGCTGTTTGCCAAGGCACTTCAAACAAATTACTGGTATGAATGAGCGTTGCAGCTTGTTCTGCAATTGCTTCTGCAATAACAGGATGTGCGTGACCTAAACCACAAACCGCAATGCCTGTTAGTGCATCGAAGTATTCAGTACCATCCGCTGTATAAAGATAAGACCCTCGGCCTCGGACAAAGCTGATCGGCTGACGGCCAAATACTGGCATCAAATGAGAGGGTTGATCAGTTTGTACAGGAGCAAGGGTAATGTTATTCATGACTAACTCTTATCTGTTAGAGGGTAAGTGAAAGTTAATATTAAGCAATTATGCTTGTAGTTTTAAAGCCTAAATTTAAATAAAAGTCGAAATATTGCTTTAGGCATACTGTTTTTCTACGTTTTGGGTATAATGCGGGTTAGATTAGTTGAGGATTGATCAATGACTGAACAAGCACGCGATACCGAAGCGTTAATTCGTGACCAAATTGCAAAACACGCTGTACTTCTTTATATGAAAGGCACCCCACAGTTTCCACAATGTGGTTTCTCTGCACGTGCTGTAGAAGCGCTTAGTCAAATTGGTCGTCCGTTTGCTTATGTGAATATTCTTGAAAATCCAGATATTCGTGCTTTGTTACCACAAATTGCAAACTGGCCTACATTCCCACAGTTATGGATCAACGGTGAGTTGATTGGTGGTAGTGACATTATTCTAGACATGTTCCAAAAAGGTGAATTACAACCTTTAGTTGAACAGCATAGTCCAGCACCTGAAGCTTAATCTTCAGTTGCAAAAAAAGCGCCGTTGAGGCGCTTTTTTTATTTGAGGGAAAGGTTTAATCCACTGTAGATACTGTGCTTATGGCTTCAGGAGTTTGTTCCGTTGCATTTTCAGTTGCAACGGTCTTCTTTTCAGATTTGTCCTTTTTTTTGTCCTTCTTCTTTTTTTTCTTTTTCTTCGGCTCTTCTTCAAACTCAGCACCATCTTCAATGGCTTGCCAATAATCTAGCTGATCCATCACCGCCGCATAAATAGACTTCTTGGTGTAGCGTCCTTTTTTGTCTAAAGTGCCGACTGGTCGAGCCATAAGTAGTTCAAGCGCTTGATCAATCGTGTCTATAGCATGAATGTGGAACTGGTCATTTGAAACCGCTTCAATCACATCTTTACGTAACATGAGATGCTGCATATTTTGACGTGGAATAATCACACCTTGTTTGCCAGTTAAGCCTTGCAGTTTGCATGCATCGAAGAAGCCTTCAATTTTTGCATTGACACCACCAATCGGTTGAACTTGACCTAATTGGTTCATTGAGCCTGTAATCGCCCAAGACTGATCAATCGGGAGCTGGCTAATCGCTGAGATTAAAGCAGAGAGTTCTGCAACCGTAGCACTGTCACCATCGACTTGACCATAACTTTGTTCAAAGGCAAGTGCTGCAGAGAAATGCAGAGTTTGTTCACGACCGAAATGTGCTTTTAAGAATGATGACATCAGTAGCACACCTTTCGCATGCAGAGAGCCACCGAGCTCGACACTACGTTCGATATCTAGAATATCGCCGCCACCTTGATACACAGATGCTGTTAGACGTGATGGTAAGCCAAATTCAACATCTGCATAGTGAATGACCGAAAGTGCATTAATTTGACCGAGGCGGTGTCCGCGTGTTTCGATGAGCTGCGTACCACGGGACAAATCTTGCCAATAGAGCTCACGTAAATAGCCTAAGCGGTATTTGCGATGATCTAATGCCATATTAATGTGTTGATCCGAGACCATCTTATCGCCTGATTGGAAGGCATGATGATGCGCTTCACGAATCAAATCACCCAACGTCAGGGCATGTAGGGATAAGGAGCTTTGATCTTCGGCTTGACGGCTAGAATCAGTCAAAAGTGCAGAAAGCGCAGATCGGTCGAATGGAAGCAGTTTATCGGCCTGTACATAGTCTGCAATCAGTTGCATATAGGCTTGTTCATTTACTTCATTACGCTGCAACGTATCAGTAAAGTCAGCACGGATTTTAAAGACACTGCCAAGTTCAGGTTCTACTTCGAGTATTTCATAGTAAATTTCAGGCTCAGCCAGTAAAACCACTTTTAAATTCAGCGGGATTGCTTCAGGTTCAATTGAGATACTTCCTGTCAGTGTCAACATATGCTCAAGTGAAGAAAGTTTTAACTGACCTGACTTTAACGCACGTTTTAAACCCTGCCATGCATAAGGCTGTTCAAGCAGTTGTTCTGCTTCTAACATTAAAAAACCACCATTGGCTTTATGCAATGTCCCTGGGCGGATTAAGGTAAAGTCTGTAGTAATGGTGCCATGTTGAGTCAGTTGCTCTACATGCCCAAGCAAGTTGTAATGTGTTGGGAAATCTTCAAAAATAACCGGTGCGCCAGCATTAGGCTTATGCGACACAATGACATTGGCTTGGTAACGTGAGGGAATACGGCTGAATAGACCTGGGCTAAAATCGTCTTCCTCTTGTTCTAAGACTATTTCAACATTGTTAATAATATCTTCGGCATAATGTTTTAAATAGTCTTTTAAGCCTTCAACTTCAGCAAACTTAGTGAGTAACTGTTCGACTTTAGGCAATAAAACTTGCTTGGCAATATCACGGTTCAATACTTGAACTTTATCGCGGGCATCATCTTCCAAGTCACCTAAATGCATGCCTAAACGTTCAAGCTTTTTATCCATATGGCGGATATTGGCATTAATTTCAGAGCGTTCTTTAGAGCTGAGTGCGTTAATGTCAGCTTGTGTCATTTCTAAGACTTTATCGTCTACATATTGGACGGGAATAAAGCAGTGCTCATCATTTCGAGACACCAGTTTCAGATCTAGCTCTTCGCCTTCCTGAGTCAATTCAATCAAGGCTTGCTGTTGAACGTCACCCGTTTGTTGGCGAATGGCTTCTATACGGTTGTGGTAGGTTTCAGCAGTAAAGCGACGCTCGAGCTGCTTTAAAGTGGCTTGCCATGTTTGATGTAACATGGTTTGAAATTTTACCGCCTGACCCGCAGGCAACTCTAAAGCAATCGGTTGACGAGGGCTTTTAAAATTATAAACGTAAACCCAATCATTCGGTGTCGGCATATTTTTGGCGTGTTGCTGTAGTAAACGCTTGACCATGGTGCGCTTGCCCAAGCCAGCTGTGCCTACGGCAAAGATGTTATAGCCAGAATACGGCAAGGAAATACCTGCTTCAACCGAAGCACGTGCGCGGTCTTGCCCTAAAAAATTATTGAGCGGTTTAATACGACGCGTTGAGGCTGGAATTTTATCCAGAGCAGGGGTGTGCGTCAGTTGTTCTGCTTGAAGTTGTGTCTTTGCTAAGGTCGTTTGAATTTCGGGTTGGTCAAATGCTGAACTAAGGTTGTTTTCTGGATTTTCTTGACTATTTAATGCAGGTGGTACAGATAAAGAAGAGCTCATTTGATCGTGTTTTTGGGTCACTTTGAAATCCGAAACTAAAGATTGCGTTAGAAACTTAAAGGTATACAGGTTTAATGCAAAAGATCAAGCAAAGTCGAAGTGTTTATCGACAAAAATAGAACATTGATTTTACAAATCAGGTTGAAACAAATTGTATTAAGGGTTTGAATAGCAACATTGGTTTTAAGACAACAAAAATGTAATGACAACACAATCTTCAGGATGGAAATCCGCTTTTACTGCATTTTTAGATCGCCGTGCGTTGATCATGCTGTTTTTGGGTTTCTCCGCAGGTATTCCAATCCTGTTAATTTTCTCGAGCTTATCTTTATGGCTAGGAGAAGCAGGTATCGATAAGAGCGCTGTGACTTTTTTTAGTTGGGCTGCTCTGGGATATTCATTCAAATTTGTTTGGGCCCCTTTGATAGATGAGTTACCCGTACCAGGGCTGACCAAACTGTTAGGACGTCGACGTGCATGGTTATTAATCGCACAAATTTTAATTATTTGTGCGATTTGTATTATGGCATTTTCAGATCCATCTCTTGGTCAGAGCTATCTTTACCAAATGGCTGCGGGTGCTGTGCTTTTAGGTTTTTCTGCTGCAACACAAGATATTGTGATTGATGCCTATCGTATTGAGCTGGCAGAAACGCAAATGCAAACGGTATTGGCTTCAACTTATAACGCAGGCTACCGCATCGGCATGATCGTTGCGGGCGCGGGTGCATTATTTTTAGCGGCTTATTTGGGTACAGCCAAAGGCAACTATATTTATGAGGCGTGGAAGTGGACCTATTTAGCAATGGCGGCGGTCATGTTGGTCGGAATTACAACCACTTTATGTATACGTGAACCACAAGTGGATCGGGTGCGTAAAGAATATAAACGGGTAGATTATTATCGTTTGGTGGCAGTTTTCTTTGTGTCTGTGGTGAGCTTTGTACTGAGCTATATTTATTCAGGCAACTTAACTGAAATGCTGATTCAGCTCTGGTCGATCAAAGATAGTTTTGCACTGTTTTGTTTTGAGGCTTTACGTTTTATTGGCTCTGGTGCTGTTGCATTTTTAGTGGGTTCAAGCCTAGTCAAAATGGGTGCTGTGAACAAACAAATGGCCTATGAAACATGGGTGAATCCTGTTGCAGACTTCTTTAAGCGTTATGGCGTGAAATTGGCGTTGGTATTGCTGTTGTTGATTGGATTTTACCGTATTTCCGACATTATTGCAGGTGTGATCTCCAATGTGTTTTATCAAGACTTAAACTTTACCAAAGAACAGATTGCTGAAGCGGTGAAAGTTTATGGGGTGATTTTTAGTTTGGTTGGTGGTTTTTTAGGAGGACTACTGGCGCAGCGTATGAACATCATGAAATTGATGTTTGTCGGAGCAATCTTGGCCAGTTCAACCAATCTCATCTTTATTGGCTTGGTCAAATCAGGACAACCTTTAAATGATGTTGTGATCAATGTCGGTGAGCAAAGTTTCAAAACTCAAGCGGATGAGACAGGTGCATGGACAATTAAGGTTCCTGTTAAGCAGCTTCAGGCAAATGAAAGTCTAACTGCAACGGCCAGTTTTCAAAATGATACTTCACAGCCTGTCTCGGTCACATTGCCTTATATCAGTCAAACGGGTGCATCTAGGGTATTGCTGTTGCTTCCGATCACGGCTGATAATGTGATTAATCAACGAGAGTCTGAAGGAAGCATCGTGGTAAGAGGTCAATACCTTGCTACACTGGCTGAAAACCAAAGTATTAAATTGAGCTTAGATGGTCAAAGCTTTGATACAAAGTTAGACAAAGAAGGTGTATTTAGTGCGGCAATCCCTGTGAAACAGCTCCTTGATTCAAACTCTAAAAAGCTGAATGCTGTATTGATGCAAAATGAGCGTGCGCAACAACACACTGCACTGAATTATCAGGTGGATCCTGCAGCTGAAAAATCTGCAACTCTAGATGTTGATCTTCAGCCAATCAACTTGAATAAAGCAGTTGATGGACAGTTAGAAGTTAAAGGGAAGGTGATTAAGGAATATAGTTCAAACTGGCTGTATTTTGCGATTATTGTCGATAACTTGGCATCAGGTTTAGCCGGTGCTGCATTTATTGCATTTCTATCAAGTTTGACCAGCGTATCTTTCACTGCTGTTCAGTATGCGATTTTTAGTTCATTGATGACGTTAACACCTAAAATTCTAGGTGGATATTCGGGGACAATTGTGTCCAATATTGGCTATCCAAATTTCTTCTTGCTGACCACACTCATTGGAATCCCAATTTTAATCTTAGTGGTCTGGGTGGCGAAACTTCTACGAGAGCATGCCGCTGAACAAAGTTAAAGCATCGACTTGTCTCGAATTAAAAAAGTAGCTCTTGTGGCTACTTTTTTATGGTTGAGGTTTGAAATATAGGACGGTTTTGCCTATATTGGTGGCTGAGAATAAATCATGAGGAAATTCCATGCGCATGCTACATACCATGCTACGTGTAGGCAATTTAGAACAATCTTTGGCGTTCTATACTGAAGTGCTTGGTATGACTTTACTTCGTAAGCGTGATTACGAAGAAGGTCGTTTTACTTTGGCATTTGTGGGTTATGGTGATGAAGAAAATCATACGGTTTTAGAGCTGACACATAACTGGGATACGGACAGTTATGAATTGGGCAATGCTTATGGTCATATTGCTATTGCGGTAGACGATGCATATAAAGCTTGTGAGGAAATCAAAGCGCGCGGTGGTAATGTCGTGCGTGAAGCTGGACCAATGAAGGGTGGTGTAACGGTTATTGCCTTTGTAGAAGATCCGGATGGTTATAAAATTGAACTGATTCAACAAGATAGTAATGCACGTAATAACTAAGCCGTTATTAGGTCATATGCAGTGTGTATGCACAGTATTAATTAAAAAAATATTGAACATATCCTGTAAAAGCTAGCTTTACTTATATAGCTCAGTAAGATGAATTTACCCAAAGGTAAATGAGTCACTGGGCTTTTTCATTTTTAGAGGAATGACAGGATGTTGGTATGTTGAAATTATTGGCACTCGATCGGTTTACGTTATTGCTATTTGTTATGGTGCTCTTAGCCAGCTTAGTCCCTGTTTCAGGCCAAGCCGCCAGTGTATTTGGTGTATTGACGACGGTCGCGATTGCTATATTATTCTTTTTGCATGGCGCTAAACTATCCCGTGAAGCGGTGATTCAGGGCATGATGCATTGGAAACTCCATGCTTTGGTTTTTGCATTTACCTTCATCCTTTTTCCCGTTTTAGGTTTGCTTGCTAAACCTGTATTGGTACCACTACTTGGGCAGGAGTTGTATTGGGGCTTTTTGTTTATGTGCTTTTTGCCATCGACAGTACAGTCTTCAATTGCGTTTACTTCGGTCGCGCAAGGCAATGTGGCTGGGGCGGTATGTAGTGCTTCATTCTCAAATTTGATTGGGATGTTTATTACCCCTGTGATGGTGGCTTTTTTTATTTTGGGGCAATCAGAGCATGGTTTTGATCCAACCTCGTCTATACTTCAAATTACCTTATTGCTGCTAGTTCCGTTTGTCCTTGGGCAGTTACTTCGACCATATGTATTTCCGTATATGCAGAAAATGCCAAGCATCGTCAAAGCATTCGATCAGGGTTCGATATTAATGGTGGTGTACGGTGCTTTCAGCAGTGCTGTGGTAGCGGGCCTATGGCAAGAGGTGAGTGTTGGTACGTTAATCCTATTGATTATTGTGTGTTCAGTCTTATTGACGATTATTATGTTGCTTGGGTTGTTTTTACCACGTTGGTTAGGCTTTAACCGTGCCGATCAGAAAACCATTTTTTTCTGTGGTTCAAAAAAGACTTTGGCTAGTGGTGTTCCAATGGCACAGATTCTTTTTATTGGACAACCTTTGGGGATGATTGTTTTACCGATTATGATTTTTCATCAAATCCAGCTGATGGTGTGTGGGATTATTGCTAACTATTGGGCCAAGCAATCTGAAATTGAAACGAAAGAATAATTGGCTATCTGATACTATATCTCGTATAATATTTGCCACTTGTTGTGCTTAGCTCTGACGGTATCCGTCTCGGTGGGCCAAAAGAATGGTCTGTTATGGTGTTGATCTGCAACTTAATTTAATTAAGTGGTCCTTTCCTCAATTTTGAGAGTGATCAATTGCGATGACAGCAAAACCTTCTTTAATTTTTATGGAGTAATCGACGATGCGCGCCGATATTCACCCAAAATACCAAACTTTAGTTGCTACATGTTCTTGCGGTAACGTAATCGAAACTCGTTCAGCACTTGGTAAAGAAACTGTTTACCTAGACGTATGTTCAGCTTGCCACCCATTCTACACTGGTAAGCAAAAGAACGTTGACACTGGCGGTCGTATCGACAAGTTCAAACAACGTTTTGCTGGCATGTCACGTTCTATCAAACGCGACTAATAGCAAAAGAAAAAAACGGGCATTTGCCCGTTTTTTTATGCCTATGATATTTGAATACAGAGTCATAGGGCTGCTAGTTAGACCATATAATAAAAGACCCCGTATAGGGGTCTTGAAATTTAGAGGTTAGTATCCAAGGTCAAAGCTTTACTGATCCTGCACATCAATCAGATGATCGAGTTTCTTTTGGAAATAATCGCCTTGAATGAAGCGGGCATCGACATTCCATGCATTGGCAAATGACGTCATATCATTCAGATCACGTAACATAATTTGAATGTTTTTCAATTGATGATATACCGCAACTTTTTCTTGCAACTCTTCCGTGTTGGCGTCGCTACTGAGCATGCGAGTTAAGTTTTCATGTAAGGTGAGATTGTTGATATCGAGCTGACGTAGAATAGATTCACTATAAATGCTATTACCAAAGTCACGAATCGAAACTTCAGCACCATATTGGCGAAGCTGGGCAATGTATTTTTGCGCTTCAGCAATGTTCTGGCTGATATCATCCTCAGAGAACTGAAGGGTAATTGGGTGACTTAACTTACTGCGTACAATGGTAATCAGTTTGGCGATAAATTCAGGGAAAGAGCGGTCATTCAACAGTACGGCTTTGTTTAAATTTACAATCAACTTTGCTTCAGGATACTGAGTGATAAAATTGTGTAGCTGTTTACACGACTCAACTAAAATCCAGCGGTCAAGTTTAATAGACAGTTCGTGGTCTTCACTTAACTCTTTGAGGCTCGATATATTTTTCCACGTATTACCATAAATAAAGCCACTAGTAACTTCATAGGTGTATAAATTAGTGTCTTCTTTGTCGTAAAGCTGTTGATATTTAAGATGAATCTCGCCACGCTCTAATGCAAGATGTAAGGCTTTAAGCACCGTAGGTTCATTTGCTGTTTTTTGAGTGTCTAAAGTATCGCTGACAGTAGGGTTGATCAACTCAATCACAGGCATGTCAATACTGGCTTTTTGCTCAATTTCGCAATCGTCTTGATTGGTCGGTAAAGCGGTTTTAAAGGCTGAGCACAATAAGTTTTCAAACTGATCTTGATTTGAAATTTCACCTTTCAATAAAGTATAGCCAATGCGCAAATTTACTGGATAGCTATTGTTTTCTACGGTAATGAGTTGTGGTTTGGTGAGCGCATTTAACGCAATCAGCTTAGATTCAAGTTTGGCCTGTGATTCTGCTTGGAATAAACCAACGATGGTTTGCCCACCCGCCTTAAACAGAGGAATATGAGTTTGTTCATTTAAAAAGCTGTAAATATTGTTAAAATAATCACGCGTGGTTGCCCAGTTGGCTTTAAAAATTTCATCTGGACAAGAGCTGAGTGCAAAGCTAACTAAGGCATTCAGATCAGAAGGTTGTTTGGTCATAGCACGGTTAATTTGTTGATACGTATTAGGTTGTATCGCATGATTTTCAGTGTTGACTGATGGAGCAGCAGAGCGTTCAGATTCGGCTTCAATCGTCAGTTGGAGCGCATCATCTTCAGGCGCAGTTAAAAACTCAACTTTTAAAGGATTGTGAGTTTGGGCATTGCTATTGAGAGTAGCAACTTCAAAAGCACCTAAATCAAACTGACCTTGTGAAATTTTCTTAAAACGGATTTTAAAATCGTTTACATCTTTCGGCTGGAGAATATCAAGCAAAGGTTGACCGATAATATCATCTTCAGAGCTTAAGCCGAACAGTTGTAAGTATTCAGCATTGGCTGAAACATGAATCCCTTCTTGAATTAAAGCAATGGCTTTATTACTTTCTTCAACTAAAGCCTGTGCTTGGTTTTGCGCTGTTTCAAGCTCATTCATGAGTTGTTGTTGGCTTTGCAATAAACGACTTAATGACAGTGCACGCAGTAGACCTAAGTAAAAGTTATCCGCTTCTTCTAAGTCCAAAATATCATAGACCCCTTTACGAATAAAACTTGCGTATTGGGTTGATTGATATTCATCGGGCTTTAATAAAATTAGTGGTAAATTGACTTGGTTAGAGTTGCGAATCAAAGTTAGTGCTTGTTCATACTTTAGGTCATAGGCGCGACCAAAAATTACCACGTCCCAAGGCAGATGAAGCTGTTTTTCAAAGTTTTGTAAGTCATCCAGTAAGGTGGCATGGACTTGATGATCGCTAGAAGTTAAAAGGTCACGAATTTGGTTATAACGGATCTGATTATCATCAATAATGAGTAAACGTGTTTCCGTACGTTTTAACTTTTTAGATAATAATGGATTTCTCACTTCAATGCTTCCCATAAATCGTGATTCTTAATAGCATTCATTTGCTTTTGAATAAAACTTTGAACCAATGGCTCTTGTTGGTCATTCAACAATTCATAATCAAAACGAATAAAACTTTGCGTAATTAAATGTGCTTTTACTAAATAAATTTTAAGATCTTCATCACCTAGGCGTAAGTGAATGGTTTGTTTTTCTCTGTACATATTCGAACCTGGCACAATGAGGCTGGTTTGTACTTCGTCTAGTTGGGACGTTTGTACCAATAATGCAGGCTGATAGTTCTGAGTAGTTCGGTCTGTTTTTACCATAACAGCACATGGGAAAAGATCTTGCGCTAAGATTTCTAAACCCAGTTCCAAGCTTTTCTCACTTGATTGTTTAATCCAGCGAATCACACCACCGCGCCATTGGCTATGTGCATTTTCTTGAACCAAAATAAACTCACCTGTTTTTAAATGCGCAGGTGTTGGTCCAGTCCAGCGAATACGGTAACCATTCACACTAATATCTAAAACTTCGGCAGGGTAGATTTGTTTCGACTCACGATCAATCATACGAGCAGAACTTGTTTCCACAGGAATATTACTGTTCATGGAGTTGATCAGGTGACTTTCATTTTGAAAGTTGTAGTTACCTTCTAGCTCTAAAGTTTCATTAAAGTTCTTGCCTTTAGACAAATAGAAATGTGCGACTGACAGGCCAAAACAAATTTGTAATTGGGCCGAGTATTCATATCGTTCATGCTTACGTTCAATATTATTGGTCAATAAGTTATGAATGTGAAAATGCAAAGCAGGGGTAAGGAAAATCTTCTCATCACGCGACAGTGGCTCAGCGCGTTTGGTTTGCATCTCCGAGAGATGATCAAGCAGAGCTTGTGTCGATATAAAAATATTCGGCTGAATATGACTATTTTTTTGAGAATTATAGGTCGGCGGGTAGTCTTTTGATGCATCGACAATATAGCGAGATAAGGTGGTTTCTTTAGGTAATATTTGAATCAGCTTAGCCCAATCAAAACTACACAAAAATAGTCCTTGAATTTCACCTGGACGGATTTGATGGGTATTAAAAATATCCAATAGAATGAGCTGCGCATAGGCTTGGCTAATATTGTTGAGCTGATGCTGCGTGCCTTGTATTTGATTAATGTTGGTCAAATAGAAGTTATTTTGGATAGCAGAATCTAAGAGCTGATGAGCTGCTAGCCACTGCCCCGGAATAGGAGAACTATAGAGCAAGTGTTGTTGGTACAACAACAGTGACAGTTGTTGTAAAGCATAATAACTCGATACGGTTCGAGCCGTTTGTAGGTTCTTTTTTTGATTAAAAGCAAATAGAGAAAACTTATTTTGAGTGATTTGCTGAGAAACACGTTTTGCAATGTCGATATAGACTTTAGCAAAATGACTACGCATTAATAAGGCAAGCTCAATAATATGGTCATTTCGGTCAGTGGTGATGAGGCCTTGATTAAAAAAATGTTTCTCTAAACTGGTAAGCACATTTTCCAAATTTGGATGCAGTACTTGAACTAAATCAAAGCGAAGTGTTTCGCTGACTTGAAGTTCGGAGACTTCAAGTAATGCTTGAAATAAGGAACGAGAAGAGTCACCCAATTGTAAAATGGATAAGTTTGCTAACCATTCTTGTAAGCCTTTGACTGTGCTTGGGCAAAAACTAAGCTTATCCAACTTTAATTCGGTTGGTTTTTGGAAGATATCTGAAGTACTCGTCGTCATCATCGTTATTATTTAACTCAAAAAGTTGAAACCCCGAAAAGTGGTGTCTTATTCTTTTCTCCCGCAATTTCTCTGACCAGCTTGGGAACCAGATAGCCGGGTAGATTCGCCAATAATCCTTGATACAGCAAATCAATGTCTTGCGAGTTTAAATCAAAATGGTGAGCCCCTTTTACTTTATCTAAAACATGTAAATAGTATGGCAATACACCTGCATCGAATAAACGGTAGCTCAAATCTGTCAAAATTTGAACGTGATCATTGACCCCTTTCAACAAAACCGCCTGATTGAAAACGGTGATTTTTTCTGCGACTAATTGCTGTAATTGACGGCAGGTAAAATCATCCAATTCCGATGCATGATTTGAGTGTACCACTAGAATAATGCGCAGCCTACTGTTTTTTAAGATGGAAATTAGCTCATCATCGACACGGTTAGGCATTACGATAGGAACTCGTGAGTGAATTCTCAAAAATTTAAGTTGAGGAATACTTTCTAAGCGTTCAATCCATAATTTTATTTTACGATTGGACAGCGTTAAGGGGTCTCCGCCACTCAAAATGACTTCATTAATGTCAGGTTTCGACTGAATATAGTGTTGAATATTGATCCAATCTTCTGACTTTGGCAGGTTCTCTTGATAGGGGAAATGTCGACGAAAACAGTAACGACAATGAACGGCACATGCCCCAGTCAGCGTAAGTAAGAAACGAGTTTTATATTTGTGCAAAACACCGGGTTGTTGGTTGGCTTGTTCCTCACCCAAGGGGTCGGTCACGAAGTCGGGATGTTCTTCCAGCTCAAGATGATGGGGCAGGACTTGAAGGAGTAAAGGATCAAGCGGATTACCTTTTTGCATTCTTGTCACAAAAGCACGGGGAACACGGAGTTTAAATTGGGTTGATGCAAGCAGTGCGCCTGACAGCAGTTGCTCAGGAGAAAGCTCTAGAATGTTAAGTAATTCTAAAGGGTCAGTAATTAAATCACTGAGTTGAGCTTGCCAATTTTGCTCTTGGTACAAATAATGAGTCATGCAATAAGGGGTCAAATACTAGGTCAAAAGAAAGTTAGGTCATCAAATCGGGTGATGTCGAAACGAGTTGTTCGGATGTGCGTGGTCTAAAAAGGCTTTTTCAATACACAAAAACACGCGGAACAGGGCTATTTTATCAAGATCTTCGGCTTATAGGCAGTGGATTTTCATTGCTTCATAACACCTTGCTCATTTACAATACGAGGCATCAAAAAAGATGCCCTATCTTTATGGCCCTGCTTTACAAAGCTTTGGTGTCTAAGATAAAGACATAAATATTTAAGTTAGTTAGTTTGGAGTGCGCCAGTCATGGCCTATTATTCTACGAATGATTTCAAGTCAGGCCTTAAGGTTATGCTTGATGGTAACCCATGTTCAATCATGGAAAATGAATATGTAAAGCCAGGTAAAGGTCAAGCATTTAACCGCGTAAAACTACGTAATTTACGTTCTGGTAAAGTTTTAGAAAAAACATTTAAGTCTGGTGATTCTTTAGAAGCGGCTGACATTGTAGAAGTGGAAATGGAATACTTGTACAACGACGGCGAAATGTGGAACTTCATGGATCCTGTATCATTTGAACAGATCGCTGCTGACAAAACAGCAATGGGCGATGCTGCAAAATGGTTAAAAGATGATTCAAATGAAAAATGTACTATTATGCTGTTCAATGGCGTGCCATTAACAGTAAACCCACCAAACTTCGTGGTTTTGAAAATTGTTGAAACTGATCCGGGTGTACGTGGTGATACTTCTGGCGGTGGTGGTAAACCTGCAAAATTGGAAACAGGTGCTGTAGTACGTGTTCCATTATTTGTACAGCAAGAAGAAAGCGTTCGTGTAGATACTCGTACTGGCGATTATTTAGAACGTGCATAATGGTTTAAAAATAGACTATTATCGGAAGGGATGATGAAAATCATCCCTTTTTTTATGCCAAAGTATTAGATCAAAACAAGGAGATGCAGAGTAAAGTCGCAAAGGAAAACAGCAGTACCTCGAATAATTAAAGACGCTGATTGAATGCAACAAATATGAGGGATTGAAATGGAATCTGTTCAGCCGAAGTCAACCCTGACTTCAAAAATCATCTGGCTACTGGTAGCCATCGTCGGTGCAGTCTCTTTTGGGATATTGGCACTGAGTCGTGGTGAGCATGTCAATGCCATCTGGCTCGTACTTGCTGCGGGCTGTATTTATAGTATTGCTTATCGCTTCTATAGTTTATTTATTGCAAATAAAGTTTTTGAGCTTGATGAACGTCGCTTAACTCCCGCGCATCGTTTAAATGATGGTCTGGACTATGTTCCAACCAACAAAAGTGTTCTATTTGGACATCACTTTGCAGCGATTGCAGGTGCAGGTCCATTAGTAGGGCCTATTTTAGCAGCGCAAATGGGCTATTTACCTGGCACGATTTGGTTACTTGTCGGTGTCGTGCTTGCAGGTGCAGTACAAGACTTTTTGGTGTTGTTTATTTCTACCCGTCGTGATGGACGTTCACTCGGTGAAATGGCAAAGCAAGAGCTTGGAACTTTTGCAGGGATTGTGGTTATGCTTGGTGCGTTGGGGGTAATGATTATTATCCTTGCAGTTTTGGCACTGGTCGTGGTCAAAGCACTTGCACACAGCCCGTGGGGCGTATTTAGTATTGCGGCAACGATTCCAATTGCGCTCTTTATGGGGATTTACATGCGTTTTATCCGCCCGGGTAAAATTGCAGAAGTATCTATTATTGGTTTCGTTTTGATGATGCTCGGTATTGTCTACGGTGAAAATATTGCACAGCATCCATATTGGGGTGCGTTCTTTACACTGTCGGGCACTCAGTTGACTTGGGCGCTGATTATTTATGGTTTCGTGGCTTCAGCACTACCTGTGTGGTTATTGCTTGCACCACGCGATTACTTATCAACCTTCCTAAAGATTGGTGTTATTGCAGGTTTGGCAGTCGGTATTATTTTCGCAATGCCAGAAATGAAGCTGCCAGCATTCACGCAATTTATTGATGGTACAGGCCCTGTGTTTGCAGGTTCAATGTTCCCATTCTTATTTATTACCATTGCCTGTGGCGCAATTTCAGGTTTCCACGCATTAGTGTCGTCTGGAACCACGCCGAAACTTGTGAACAATGAGCGTGATATTCGTATGATCGGATATGGCGGTATGCTCATGGAGTCATTTGTTGCAATCATGGCTCTGATCTGTGCCGCAGTGCTTGATCCAGGTGTGTATTTTGCGATTAACTCTCCAGCCGCTTTACTGGGTACAAGTGTAGACACCGCAGCTGAAGCTGTTCGTAACTTAGGTTTTGTTGTTACTCCAGAAACATTAACTTTACTGGCTCAAGAAGTGGGTGAAAGTACCATTCTTTCACGTACTGGCGGTGCGCCAACTTTTGCTATTGGTATGGCTCACATCATTACGGAAATTTTCAATAGCCGTGAAATGATGGCGTTTTGGTATCACTTTGCCATTTTATTCGAAGCACTTTTCATCTTAACAGCTGTTGATGCGGGTACGCGTGCATGTCGTTTCATGGTGCAAGACACAGTTGGGATTGTGATTCCTGCGGTGAAAAACTCACATAACTTTTTCGGAAACTTGTTGGGTACAGCAGTTGCGGTTTCAGGGTGGGGCTTCTTTGTTTACCAAGGTGTCGTCGATCCGCTCGGGGGCATCAATAGCTTATGGCCACTGTTTGGTGTGGGTAACCAAATGCTTGCGGCAATGGCATTGATCTTAGGTACGGTTATCCTCTTCAAAATGAAGAAAGAGAAATATGTATGGGTCACGATTGTCCCGACAGTATTCTTGTTGGTAACCTGTATGACCGCGGGCTGGCAGAAAATTTTCCACGAAAATCCAAAAATTGGTTTCTTGGCACAAGCTGAACGCTTTAACAATGCAATTGCAAACAATGAAATTTTAGCACCAGCAAAAACGGTTGCTGAAATGCAAACTGTTGCGATGTCGAATCAGATCAATGCTGCACTGTGTGGATTCTTTATGATTGTGGCGATCGTGATGCTCTTTGCTGCGATTAGAGTAATTCGTCGTGCATTGGCAAGCCCAGTTCCGACTGTGCATGAAGCAGAAGCCATTTATCGTGATCCTGAAGACATTCAGCCATCAAAAGCTGGACATTAAGGAGAGTCAGATGAATCTAAAATTTGCTAAAAGTGGAAAAACGATGATTTATAAAATCATTAAAATGACCGTGATGTCGCAGAAAGATTTGATTCTGAACCCTAAAAATTGGTCTCGAATTGCGACGCTGTGGCAACGTTTGCAGCAAAGTTTCCGCTTGATGGTGGGGGTGCCTGACTATCCAAACTATTTGGAGCATATGAAAAAGCACCATCCTGATTTAGAAGCGATGGATGCTAAAACTTTTTATCGTCATTGTGTGGATGCGCGTTATCCATCTGCAACGAATGGCATGAAAAAGTGCCCATGTTAATATAATTAATCAATTCAAAGACGGCACTTCGGTGCCGTTTTTTTTGTGAAAATACTCAATTACATGCGGTTGCTCGTGTTAGATTCGACAGTGTACTTTTTGCATGAAGCAAGTTGTTACATCACGGCTTAAATCATAACGCAACACGGAGTGTGAGGCATAAAAGGTTCATGTTGTATATTTGACAGCTTTTGATTGTTATAGTTCTTAAAATACTGGAATGTTTGCAAAGGGAAATTGAATGAAAATATATATTTATGGTGCTGGAAGCATTGGGTGTTATTTAGGCGGAAGGTTGGTTGCTGCAGGTAATGATGTTACTTTTATCACGCGTCCACGTATTCATGCAGAGCTTCCCAATGGGGCTTAGTCTTAACTGATTATTTAGGCAAAAAGATCAAACTTGCACCTCATCAACTCAAACTAACGACCGATCCTGCTCAGGTTGTGAATGCTGATGTTGTTTTTATTTGTGTGAAATCGGCAGCAACGGAACAAGTTGCGCATGAACTTAAAGAATATTTAGGAACTAAAATACCGCTGATCATCAGCTTTCATAATGGTTTAAGCAATGTCCCTATTTTAAAAAGGGTTTTGCAAGAGCAAATGATTTTAGAGGGAATGGTTCCTTTTAACGTCGCCACGCAAGAAGCTGGGCATTATCATCAAGGTACCTCTGGTGCATTAAGTGTTAAGCAATATCCGAATCAAAATTTGCTTGAGAATGCATTTCAAAAAGCAGGGTTAGAGATTGTTTTTGAAAAAGACATGCCGGCTGTGCAGTGGGCCAAGCTTTTACTTAATTTAAATAATTCAATCAATGTATTGTCAAAAAAACCGTTAAAGGAACAATTGTCGATTCATAAATATCGCCCATGTGTGGCAATGGCGCAGCAGGAAGCCTTAGCACTGCTTGATTATGCACAAATTAAACCTGCAAAGTTAACCGCAGTTCCGACCCATTTGATTCCAAAATTACTGAGTTTACCCAATCCATTATTTAAATTATTAAGTCGTAAAATGTTGGCAATCGATCCACTAGCCCGGTCGTCTATGCAAGATGATTTAATTGCAGGTCGCCCCACAGAGGTCGACTGGATTAATGGTGAGGTTTTAAAACTTGCAGAGCAATGTGGTAGACAGGCTCCAATCAATGCACGACTCATAGAATTGATTAAGCAAGCAGAGAAATCATCTCTATCATTTTCAATGAGCGCAGATGCTGTAAAAGATCAGTTGAAATCGGCATCGAAACAATAGCTTGAGGTGAGGTAAGTCATTCATACGCAAATCATTGAATATTTATAAGGATCATCTTTGAGTATGGTTGAAAAACCTGTATGTTAAACCTTGATTTATATTTTGATTGGGGAGAATAAGGTGCTTTGGGGAAAAGAGAAAACGGTAGAAACGTTGCAATATGACATGCTCGATGAATCACAGTTAAGTATTTTTTATCCAAAAATCCAAGAATTCCTCAATCAAGTTAATCAAATCGTTTTAGATAAAAATCAACAAACCCAATTAGCCTTATGCAGCCTTTTAGCTGGTGGGCATATCTTATTTGAAGACTTGCCTGGTTTAGGCAAAACCACATTGGCCAGTAGCTTGGCCCATTTGGCTGGTCTTCAATTTAAACGGATTCAGTTTACCAATGACATGCTGGCAAGCGATGTGATTGGGGTGAATATGTTTAACCAAAAAGAACATCTGTTTGAGTTTAAGCAAGGGCCAATTTTTACTCAAATTTTACTCGCAGATGAAATTAACCGCTGTAGTCCGAAAACGCAGAGTGCGCTCTTAGAGGCGATGGAAGAGGGTGTGGTGACAATCGATGCAAGTCGTTATGTACTACCGCAGCCTTTTTGGGTAATTGCAACGCAAAACCCACTTTTTCAAAGTGGAACTTATGCACTACCAGAGTCACAGCTCGACCGTTTTCTTATGCGTTTATCTTTGGGTTATCCATCCCGTCAGGCAGAAAAGGCTTTATTGCAGCAACAATCCCGTCATGACTTGATTCAGCAGTTGATGACTGTATTTTCTGAACAAGACATTCTTGCCTTACAAACTTTGGTGCCACAGATTTATTTGTCTGAGGAAGTCTTGGATTATATTTTAGATTTGGTGGCTGAGACTCGTAAAGGTCGACATGGGTTATCTACACGTGGCGTACTGGCTTTGAAGAAAGCAGCACAAGCCTATGCTCTGGTTAAAGCCCGTGCATTTGTTACACCCGATGATGTACAGGCTGTATTTGTCGCAGTGACCGCGCATCGTATTGGGCTGGGTGAAGCTGAAACTGAGCAGCTTATGAAGCAAGTCAAAGTTCACTAATAGGATAAGCTGACGCATGCTGTGGCAAAACTGGATCAATAAACGCTTTAAATTTAAGGCTGAAAAACAACTGACCCAAAAAGATGTACTGGTGTTTATTTATCAGCAAGGATATGTATATGTGGTGCTGATTTTAATCACCTTTATTGCTGGGGTGAATTATGCCAATAACTTAATTTTAGCGTTTTGTTTTTTAATCAGTGCCGTGCTGTGTATGAGTTTTTATTTGACCTTTAAACAGCTACATGGGTTAAGTGTTGATCTTGTATTGCCTGAAATAGGGCAGGTTGAGAGTGCATTGCAATTACAAATGCATTTCAAACAACAGCATTCACAGCCTCGATACCTTTGGCTCGCTTATGCTGATCATATAGAACAGTTGTTTATTCAAGATACCCATCAGGTGGTCGATTTAAATTTTTTTCCAAAAGAGCGCGGACAGTTTAGTTTTCCCGAGATTAAAATTTACTCGACTTATCCATTTGGTCTCGTTCGTGCATGGAGTTATTTTTTTATCCAAGCACCTGTGTGGATAGCGCCTAAAGCTAAGTCTTTAGCGGCAGAAAATAAACAGCAACAGCACGGTTTTGAACCGGACATGGATGAATTTCGAGAATTACGAAATTTTAAAGAGGGCGACTCTTTACAGGCGGTTTCATGGAAACAAGTGGCACAAGGACAAGGTTTATTTATTAAAGTCTTTGAGCAACATCAGGATCAACACAGTTTAGACATTCACTATGCACATATGCCGAGTCCTTCGCATGAAGAAAAGTTAAGCTTGATGATGGGCTTGGTTGAACAATGTGAGCAGTTGCAGTATGCCTATGCACTGTATTTCCCCCATACTGAACTAGCCAAAGGGATAGGACGAGAACAATACCTTCAAGCCAAATTACTTTTGGCGCAGGCATAGCGAGAACAGTATGCATTCTTCTATTCGTATTGCCATTGTACTGACACTAAGTTTGATTTGGATCACACAACTAAGTTTTAGTCCTGTGCTATTGAGTGTCATTTTCGCCATTTGTATCGGCTGTCTATGGTATTTCATGAAATCCACGGGCAACCATTTCCCGAAATGGGCAATTTACATTTTGACCCTTGTTGTTCTAGCGGTCACTTTTTGGAGCTATCAAAGCTTTTTAGGGGTAGAAGCGGGCGTAGCTGTTTTAAGCATCTTTCTCTTTGCGAAAGCCTTAGAAACAAAAACGCAGCGTGATGTGATCATTTTGTTTAACTTTGCTTTATTTGTTGCGGCGAGTATGTTTTTATATAGTCAGTCATTTATGACGGCTGCCATGGTTTTGCTGTGTTTATTGAGTTGTTTGTTGGGGCTGTATCGAGTGCAAACCCATGCTTTTGCATCTGAAAACTCGAATCGTATGGCATTAAGGCAAGATGCAAAACACGTCATTAAATTTGTAGGTCTCGCACTGCCTTTTTTTGTGCTGCTGTTTATCTTTTTTCCGCGTTTACCCCCACTTTGGCATATTCCCATTCCTGAAAATAAAGCAGTGACAGGCATGAGTGACAGTATGTCACCTGGAGATATTGCGCAATTATCCCAGTCCAGTCATTTGGCTTTTCGTATTATTGGTGATGTCACTCAGCTCCCAAATCGTTCAGAGCTTTATTGGCGCGCGATGGTCTTAGATCAATATGATGGGCAAAAGTGGACCAGTAGTTTTATTAATCAACAAAGTATTTCGGATGATACATTAACGCAAATCTCTACATCCAAAAAATGGAACTATCAATATTTACCCGCTGATGTCGCGATTCCGTGGATTATGGCATTGGAATATTCACAACCCTTAGAGCGACGTTATCAGCTACGTCAGGATTGGAGTATTCAGGCTTATCGTCAAGTGCAGCGTGTGGAACCTATTGCATTGCAATGGATGGGAAATGTTCAATTTTCCCAAAGTGAATTATCTAAGATACAACGAAGCATAAACTTAAAAGCGCCTGAGCACATGGACTTGAAAGCGCAGCAATTGGCACAACAGCTGCTTAAGCAAAGTAACGAGAACCCGAAACGTTATATCCAAAATGTTTTGCAATGGTATCGCAACAATGGTTTTAGCTATACCTTGCAACCAGGTTTGTTGGGGCAGCATCGTATTGATGAATTTTTGTTTCAATCCAAACAAGGTTTTTGTGAACATTATGCTTCTAGCTTCGTGATGCTGATGCGTTATGCAGGAATTCCAGCACGTATTGTGGTTGGGTATCAAGGTGGTCAGCCTTCACCAAATGCAAAAAGTTGGGAAGTTCGACAGTTAGATGCGCATGCATGGACGGAAGTCTTTGTGGATGGGCGCTGGAAACGCTATGACCCAACAGCCATGATTGCACCGCAGCGTATTGAACAGGGTATGCAAGATTTAATGAGCCAAGATGCCAGTGTTTGGGGTGAGAGTAGTCGATGGAATGTACAGCGCTATTCGGTATTAAACAAAATCCGCATTTGGAGTGACTATGCAAGTTACCAATGGCAAAGTAAGGTGGTTGGCTATAATGCAGAGGCTCAACGAGGTTGGTTGCAGAAGCTAGGACTCCAATCCACTTATTCATTGGTATTGCTGATTATTATTAGCATTGGTGGGTTAGTTTTACTGTACTGGTGGGTTATATTTTGCCGTAAACGTGCTCAAACTTCTGAATATGACATTGTCATTCAATCTTTTTCTCGAAGCTTAACAACTGAGCAGCGTAAACAAGATGCCGAAACGGTAAACAAATGGTTGTTGCGTTTAGCTCAAGACGTTAAACCTGAACAGCAAGTTTTATTTAAGCAGGCGGCTGATTATTATCAGCAAATGCGTTATTCCAATAGGTTGAATTCAAAAAATATTCAACAATTTAAACGAGTGCTTAAAACTTGTGCATCTGCTTTAAAAAACAAGAAATAGCGCTTGTCATACTTTTTAAAAGTGAATATTATGCTTTTACTTCAGGTGTATAGCTCAGTTGGTTAGAGCGCTACGTTGACATCGTAGAGGTCTCCAGTTCGAGTCTGGATATACCTACCAAGATATACAAAGGGTTTACAAGCAATTTCAACGACTTGTAGGCCCTTTTTTTATGGTTTGAATTTTGTTGTTTTCCCTAGATATTTCAAAAAATAGTAGAAATAATTAATAAACTTCCCCAGAAATGCACCAAGATTTCCCCAATGAAAATCCCAAAGCCCGTAAAAAGAGGCGATGTTTACCGTATTCAAATCCAAATTGATGGAAAAAGAATCTCCTGTACCCGTGACACTATTAAAGAATGTGAGCATTGGGCTGCGACAAAATTTTTAGAGTCAAAAATTGCTACGAAAGAAGTAGAGCAAGGGATAAAGCCTAAATTTACCTTTAGAGAGTTGGTCGATCATTATTATGAGCACGTTGGCCAGTTTAGGGAGTCCAAGAGTTCAAGGAATTGGATTAAAGGACAGGTTAGTACCTTTGATGAGAAATTTGGCTTTCTGTCTGGTACATCGGTACATGATATTTCTCCCAAGCAATTAACCAACTGGCGTAATCGACGTTTGACTCAAGTTGGGGCAAATACTGTTTTAAAAGAGATCTCTTTTTATAGCGCAATTTTTACCTATGCTCAGAAAGAGCTATTTCTACTCGATGACAATCAATGGATGCTCATTACCAAGCCGAAGAAACCTAAGGCCAGATCTCGACGGATCCATCCGTCTGAAGTTGCACTGGTGCTGAAAGCACTAGATTATGAAGTCGGTGATACACCGGTTTTACCGCAGCACTATGTTGCTTGGGGTTTCTTATTTGCCTTAGAAACTGCCTTACGTCGTGGTGAGCTGATTTCACTAGAAAAGAAGGATGTGCATGAACGTCATATTCATCTGCCTAAAACAAAAAATGGTGAACCGCGCAATGTACCTTTGTCTGAAGAAGCCAGGGCACTACTCGATTTAATTAAACATGATGGAAAGAAAGTTATTCCACAGACTGAAAATGCCTTTCGGTTGATGTGGGAAAAGAGAAAAGCAGCGATTGGTCTGAATGGTTTGCACTTTCATGATACGCGCCATGAGGCGATTACGCGTATGGTACGGGTGCGTAAATTGCCAGTAGAGATTTTAGCGAAAATTACTGGCCATAAGAAAATTGAAGTCTTGGTAAATACTTACTACAACCCAAATGCTGAAGATTTGGTGGAAGCATTTAATCGAGAAAATTAAACCCGCACAAGGCGGGTATTTTTAATTCTTTTACTTAGTTTTTTCTACGGTTATGGGTGCGTGTGTTCTTGGTGAGCATGGCATCTGCCATTTCTGGATCGTATAAATGTTTCCCACAAGTTCCCTGGTTAATAGTGGCCAGTTTGGTTCTAACGGTCGTGTTAGATAAACCATACTTTTTAGCAAGTTCTGATGCCGACACGAGTTTACGTTTACCCAAATTTAATGCAGTCACTTTGCCACCAAAAAGCTTTTGCCCCAATAAAATTTCAGGTGCTCGGTCGGCTTCAACCGTAATCACATACTCAGCCATTTATGCCTCCCTGTTTTTCTATTGCGTGAAATTGTGCATGAGTTAAGTCTATAGATTTACTGTTGTTTTGTATTTTCATGAGTTTGGGCTTCCTGAAATGGCAGGATTTTGGAATATCCAACAACGAACGGTATGTTCGCGTAAGGTTTTGTCCTCCAGGGCATTCTTAACTTCATCTGCTGGATAACGGTGGCTTTTAACTACTCGGCTCTTGTCGACAAATTTATAGCGTCGGCTGGCGGTTAAAAGATTCTTCATTTCTTTAATGTCTGGGAGCTGCTGATAGTTCTTCGCAGCGACTTTGTAGACTTCGTTCAAGTTGATGGCAATTTGATGTGCGTCATGGTCAAAATGGTTAATAGAAAACTCGGTAGACCGGCTTGAATTGAGGTATTCGTAAACGTCCCAAAATTGCTCCACCAATGGATGGTCACCATTGAGCTGTTTCACACGTTCATGCGCCATATCGAGTAGCATGTCTTGGGCTGCACAGACTTCTTCAAGGTCAATGACGTCATGCAAAATGTGTTTGGCCACAGCATCTATGAGTGCCGAAACCTGTGCATGGCAAAGGGCAATACGTGTATGGGTAATGCCATTGTTATGAAACTCTTTTTCGGTTTGCTCTAGTTTTTCGGCATAGGTTTTAAGAAAGGCGTCCTCATGACGGAGGCAATGGGTCATGTAGGTGCAAAGTACGTGTCAGAATTGCTTCAGATGCCTGAATAGCGGTGTTTTGGCTAATCATGATTGCACCACGAAACGGAGGCTCATAGGTCTCATTTCCTGCGGTTTTTAAGCCTTTTGAGCGAATTGCACGGCCGTTATAGGCGTCTTTTAATTCATCCCATGAAAACTTAGGCTTACCCACAGAATTACCGTTTTGGTCGTTACGGTCGCCCTCAATGAGTACGACAGGTAAGTTTGAGATTTGAGCAAAGTTACGATACACCGCAACATTGGTCGATTTGTTTGCATCGAAACCTTCATAGTCTGGTCGACCTGAAAGTTTCCACATAAATTCGATTAAACGTGACTTACCTGCACCCGCTTCACCGACGATTTCTATAAAGGGGAAAGAGCTGTGCATAGTGCGGATTTGCTCGGCAAAATATGAGCCTGTCCACCATGCTAAAGCGACCAGACCTTTGGCACCACGCACGCGGTAGAAGTCTTTCCACCATGTCGGTTTAAATGTGGACTTTGGGTTTAACTGAACATTTGGACTGTTGGCCAAGGTTTTTAATTCGATACGTCCGACTTTGTAGAAGTCATGGTCATTTATGTCGATGACATGTCCTTTATAAACCGCGTGTTTGTTGAAAATATAGGCCTGATATTCTTTGCTGTAGCCAATAAAGTCGATGGTTTTAACTTCACGTAAACGCTCGGTTTGATTTTTCATGAAGGTGAGTAGTTGATGGTCATTCCCCGTCCACCATGCACCTACCTGGACCGACAATAAACGCGGGGCAAACTTACCCCGTGCGGAAATTTGGTCTGCGGTAAAGGTCGCTTTGGCCTCGCTCTCCGGGTTTAAAATTTGGAAGTAGTACCAGGACTCATCGGTTATTTCATTCCGCTGAAAATACAGAGGGTTGAGCTGTCGATTACAGATTTCGGAAACCGCAGCACACTGCTGGAGTGCGAGCTCTCGTTTTTGGTTATCGAGAAGTAAATCGCGCTCTGGATCTGCCTCGATGCGTTCCAGTTCTTTAGTGTATTTGTCCATGTCGAGATTAAACCAGTACAAGCGGAAGTTATGAATAAACCAAAAGGTTTTTCTACGAGCATCTTTATAGTTATAGATGAGTAGACCTGCTTGCTCAGGTGATTCAGCTATGTGCAGTTCGCCATAATGTTTGTACTGGTCACGGTATTCGGAGTGCAGTTGGTCGCGTTGGTAGAGGTCGTTCCAGTCTAACTGACCAGATGGCAGGGCTGCGGTGGAGTTCCACTTTTCCTGTAATGCACGGAGGTGAAACTTCTTAATGGCTTTTTTGCCCGCTTTGTCGTTATCAAAAGCCCAACGTAGGCGCGGTCGGTCTTTTTTAAGTTCGATACAACGGTCGGTAATTTGCTTGAGAATGAGGCTTGGATAGTTTGAGGTCGAAAGCGTAGCAATACTTGGTTGTTTGCTAAAACTCAGGGCAATTGCGTTAAAAATACCTTCTGTAATCCAAATAGACTGTGCATTACACAGGGTGTCGAGCTGTTCTAACGTCCATGCATGTCCTTCGTACTTACCAATAAAGTTTGCTTTTTGACGTCCGAAGCGCTCTGGACGGTCGATAAAGCGTTCCCAATAAATACCACTTGCCAGTTTAAAGCGAATGGTTGCGGTGACTTCGTTTGGGTATTTGAGGTCGTTTCTAAAGAGTTCCTGCGTGTACAGACCTTTGAGCATGTTTGGGTCGAAACCACGGGCATGGAGTAGGTAGGCATCTGCTGCGGCATTTGGATTTTCTTTGGTACGCGGAAAGTCTTTTGACCAGTCTTTAAAAAGGTCTTCGCAGATTTCTTTGACGTGTTCTTCATATCCGCATTTGTTTAAGCGGGCGCACTTGACCACACGCGGGTTGACTGCATGTGTGTAGAGTTCTTTTTTACCGCAGTTCGGGCAGATGCCTTGACGATACCATTCTCCAACGCGTTTAAAGCTGAAGAGCTGATTCAGTTTTTCGTCTATGAGAACGTGAATATTTGACATTTAGACCCACTAAAATTTAACGGCTTAACTGTTTGAGTTTGTGTATTTTTTTGCATTTTTGTAGCAATGCGATGTTTATTAAAATGCTTTCATTACAATTGCGCATCGCTTGGAGGGTCTTGTAGTTCGGGATGATGTTTCACCATAAAGTCACGGATATAGATGGCAATTTTGGTGTCATTTTCGAATGCAATTTTCTTGAGGGCTTTTAACTGTTTTTTCGTCCAACGCACTTGGGTTAGTTCGGTGTGTTTTGGTTTTGTTTGAATGTTTGTTGAAGTCATGCGAAAATCACCATAAATCGTACTTAGATACTTAGTGTTTCTAAATTTAGTACTATTTATGATGCTTTATAAGTGCTTTTTTAGGAAAAAGTATGAAAAATGATGATTTAAATACTCGCGGTACACGTTTGCGAGATGAACGGAAGCGTTTGGGGATACAAACTCAAGAAGAACTTGCGGAAATACTTGGGGTAAAAAAGAACTCTATTGGACGTTTTGAGAAGCACAATGAGCCGCTGAATACTGACTATTTAGACAAGCTCGAAGCTCACGGGTTTAATATTCATTTTATTTTATGGGGTGAACAACCTGTAAAAAGTGGGGAGCTCTCTGAGGCTGAAGTAAAGCTAATAGAGCTGTACCGTCAGACGCGTGAAGAAATGCGTGGGGGATTAGTTTCACTTATTGAAACTTATGCGAATCAATTTAAATAATTTTTAAATCACTAATAAATATGTCAATAATTTTACAAGTATCTGCGTGGGTAATTTTAGCAGTTGGTTTTTTTGCACTGGGTCATAAGTTTTTTCCAAATTTAAAAAATTGGTTTACTACAGGAAAAGTTAGCTATGTTTGGTTAATTTCAATCACTTTAGGTTTGTTTGTATTGCTGACATATCCAATTTTTTTCAATTGGTGGGCAGTAAATTTCTGGAATGTTCCTGAAAATGAACTTACAGATTTTACTAAATTAGGACCACTTGGTGATATTTATGGAAGTTTGAATACAATAGTTTCATCTATTGCATTATGTGCAATTGCATTCACTACTTATCTTCAAGTTATTTCCTTAAAGGAAACAAGAAAAATTACTACTGAGCAAATGGATGAATCTAGAAATGCAATTTTTGCGACTAAATTTTATGCATTACTTAACTACAAAGATGAGAAGTTAAAAACACTAAGTGTAAAGAGAGATGGGATTGAATATTTTGGATGTCAAATTTTTGATTTTTATTTTTGTTACTTTGATAACCTCTTTAAAAAAGAGTGGAAGGAATTAACTACATATATTGAGCAGGATATATATTCCCACATAAGAAAGTGTGATTTAGAAGTAAACGATGGAAAAGAATTTTCTGATTGGTATGCACATTTTTTACAAATAGCTAATTTAATTGATTTTATTAATACAAGCGATTTAACAGAGAAAGATAAAGACTTTTATTTTAATGTATTACGCTCGTCAATGACGATGAGAGAGCAAATAACTTTATTTTGGATTGCACCTGTAACACCTCAAGTTTACGCTAAGTTAAAAAATGGCAGAATATTTAATCTATTTTTTAACAAAAAACTCGTTCACTATGGAATACAGTTTTACCAAGATAAAAATTTTGAATCTTTTAATTGGCAAAAAGTATTCGATGAAAAAAAAGAAACCCTAGCCTAAGCTAGGGTTTTCCTCATTTATTCTTTACCGCCTTTGAGATTTGGGCGACTTGATAGTGAAGTGTGTTGAATAGAGCCGTTAATTCTTCACCCGTGAGTGGGTGGTCTAAATGCATTTTTGTGAGTGCGGAAAGCATTAGTTCTAAGTTTTCAATTGGGAATTTAACTTCTTCCAGTATTTGTTCGGCAGTCATGTCTTTATGGCTGTTAATTTCTATTGTTGAGTGCATTGCTCCCCCTGTCTATTGATCATGGGTATATTTTCTAAAATATCTTTAACAAAATATAGGGTAGTGCGACTTTCAGTGTCGCACTACTTACTGATTTTATGACGTTTTTAGTACGACTTTAGGCGAAGCCTTGAGCTTGGTTTAGTCGTGTTTTGGGTGGGTACACTCATGATCAGCTCCCCATAAATAAAATAGAAAAGGTCATGACAGCCATGCTTAGAAATACTGTGGCATCGACAAAGTTTTTGAGGAGTTTTTGCTGTTTGAGTTTTCTTTGACGCTCGAGATATGCCTCTAGGTCATAGATAGGGGAATGTTCTTTTACTTTTTTTGAAGTGTGCGAATGCATTGAAGCGAATGTTTTCATTGGCTTGTTCCTGTTAGTCAAGTTTTAAACCTGACACCAACACTTTCCACGGTATTGGTGACAGACTGAATAGGGGTGGAAATACCGTACTAACAGGTAACGGCCAGCCGAAGCTGCCCTATCCAGCCTGCCATAAAAGGCACAGCCGAATTTTACGCAAAAAAATAGCCGCATGGGCGGACTTTTTACGCCTGTTAGTGTTTTTAGGTTTCCACGCCTAACCACAGATTTTGCTGTGGTAAATTTAGAGTAGCTTAGATACTATATGCGCGTCAATACTTTATAAAAAATTGTGATTTGGGTGGGGGTTTGGGGATGGGTGAGGAATTAAATTTAAGCTGTCATAATGATACTGAACGCTTCAATAAAATAAAGTCAGAACTTTCATCTTTGAAAGATTTAATATCTAAAACACTAGATAAAGTTTGTGTTCCTATTGATCAAGCAGGATATTTTGAAAAATTATTAATAGATATAGACGAGAAATTTAATGAAATTTTTGATTATATTGAAAGACTTAATGTAATTTCAAAAACACTTGAGATTGAAATTGAAAATCTTATTTCCTTAAGTGGAGAGGAGATAAAAAATATAAGTGATTTTAATCATTTTAAGGCTTTCATTCTTGAATTTAAAGTCAAAATTTTAGTTTTAGCTAGAAGTGTTTTGAAAGACTTTCAAATTCAGACATATAAGGATTATAAGGGGAAGTCAGAAGAGCTTGTTGACGTGTTAAAGTCAAAAGAGGAGATGCTAAGTCTTAAAATTAATCATCTTAATACATTGATAGATGATCAGAAAAATATTAAAGTCCATAAAATTTTTGAAGATGATTCAACAAAATTTAGATTAATAGCACGCTTCTATGAATTTGCATTTTATTCAATAGTGGGTGTATTGATACTCTATTTTTTAGGCTTAACATTTTATGTAAATAATTTTAATTTTTTATTTATTGAAGCCGATTTTCCAGAAAAAATTCATGGCAAACTTTCGCCAGAGTTTTATATTCAAAAAGTATCCCTGCTAGTACTTTCTACAACACTTGCGGCATTTCTTTTAAAACGTTCGTTTATGAACCGTCGTTTGGCTGATGATGCCTACCGCACAGCTAAAGAGTTAGATGCACTTCCACGATATATGGAAGGTATGCCTGAAGAAATGAAAGAAAAAATTCGCTTTGACCTTGCTTATAAGTACTTTGGTAATAGTATTCACCACGAAAGTTATACAGGTGGTGAGAACTTGATGCATGAAAACATTAAAGCTAATACAGACTTTATTAAAGCAGTGAAGGATTTGTCGCCAAAGGCAGAAGCACCAAAGGATGATAAATCACCGAAAGATGCGGCTTGATATTTTATATTTAGTGTTTGTAACTGATTTTATTATAGAAAAATTTTTAGCTTAGATGCTATACGAACTTCAATATTTTAAAGAATGTGACTTAAGTTGAATTTAACATGATAATAGATGAACCAATAAAGAATTTAATTCGTAATACTAGTAGCGATAATCAGAAACTAATAGAAAGAATTAAAGATGATAATATGAAGATAAAATCAAAAATTACTGTTGAAATTGAAAAGGTGATAGATTACTTAGAGGAATTAAAAGACGGTAAGCATATTGATTATCAAGCCAGTGATAAATATCCTGATTTGTTTGATCTTAATAAACACTTGATAGGTGGATGCGTCAGGCAAGCCGCAAGGTTAAAAAGTATAATTGAAAGTATTGAAACAGATAGTGAAAACTTAGATTATTTATTTTCAATATCCCTTCCTTTAAAAACTGTAATCAAGGAGTATGATGAGGAAAATTACTATTTAATGCCAAATGATTTGGCTGTAACGAATGCTAGTTTATTTTCTATGGAATCATTTATCACAGCATTAAAACGTGAAAAAGATAATTACAGTCGAGTAATAACAGATGAAATTAGAAATATAATATTACATGCTGATGATGAAATAAGTAGATTTCGTCGTATTAGAAATATAGCAGATAATGCGAAAACTGAGAATATTTATGATCAAGCTGTTACTAAATATCGTGGTTTAGAAAAAGATTATAGATGGTATTTCTATTGGGCACTTGGACTAACGGTAGCAATTTCGTTAGGGACATTTTTTCTAAAAAAAGTATTAATTCCAGCTTTTCTTGGAAATGTTGAGTTTTGGGTACTTAAGGCTTCAATAATAGTAGTCGGAGTTACTTTAATTACTTATTTTTTAAAGCAATCTACTCATTATCAGCGTCTTGCAGACCAAAACTACCAAACCCAAGTAGAGCTACAAGCATATCCAAGTTTTATGGAAAGCATACCAACTGAAGAGGCCGCTTCGGTACGTAAAGAACTTGCGCTGAAATACTTCGGTCGTGAAATAGATGGAGCTGCTCATAAAGATATGAGTAACCTGATCTCTGACCAATTGAAAAGCACAACAGAAATGGTGAAAGCTGCAACTGATGTGTTGAAAGTTAAGGGGTAAGGTATGGCTGCGAATGTTGATGCTAAAGTAGATTTTACTGCTATTCTGAGTGAAATCATGAAAAGTGAATATGGTTTAGTTTTCATTTGCTCATTACTTTTTATAATTGTTCTAGCTGCATTTTTATACATGTTTGGCAAGTCAGGAATAATTTCACACTTTAAAGTCTACTCTGAATATAGTAATAAAAAATATCTGAGAGAAATTGAGCAAAAAGAAGACCTTTTGAATGATGAAGCATTAAGCGAATTTAAAGGCGATATGGAATACCATATCAAAGTTTCTAAACTTGAAAACTTCTTAAAATTTAAGAACAAAGATATAGATTTACTGAAATATATTATTTCATGCAGGGATTCTCAAAGAGCAATTCGTCTGTACAAAAAAGGCTGTGAGTATTTAGAAAAAGATAAAGAGACAAAAACATATAAGTTAAAACCTAAATATACGAAAGAGAGTATAGAACTCCAAGAAAAGAGAACTCCTTATATGTACTTTGGTATAAATGGTATAGGTGGCCTACCAATTTTTTTAAACCTTATTTCTAGTTTATTTCCAGAGCTTATTTCTTTTAATTTTAATGTACTTGAAAGCATTTCTTTCTTTATAGTCTTTTTTATCATATCGCTAGTGTATACATTCAGAACTTTGAAACCATTTGCCGCGCTTTACTTTTTAGAGATAGAAAAAATAGATGAAAGTCAGCAAGAAAGAAATATTGCTAAGAATCCTGTCTTAGTTAAAGAAAATAAGGTTGGATAAGGAGCGGTAAAATATGATTTACGCTTTGATGTTTGGCTTAGGTATTTGGTGTGCGATCCCAGTACTTATGATTTGGTATTTGCTACTACCGAAAACTTACTTCCTGACTTTTAATGGTGAGACACCTTCACGGATGTCTATTTTTACACACCATTTCTTGTCGATCCTTACGCTGTTTATGATTCTCGGTTTAGGCATCGAAACGGCAGTTAAGTATCCTGAAGGCACGATCGCGCCAGTATTCTTCTTATTGTCCATTATTTTAACACTCATATTTTGCGTGTACTTTGGGCGCAATAAAATCAATTTGGGTGATAAGAGAAGAGTATAAAAATAAACGTGAACTGAGTCGGAATTAGACTAAAGAGGGTTAAACAATTTGTATTTTTGTAGATAAAAATAAGTAGCTTAGATACTATTCCCTTGCATTTAAAATTAATAATTAGGGGGAAGTATCATGAGAAATATATCTAAAAAAATCTGTCTAGGTTTAATCCTTTCTGTGGGGTTTGCTTCTATCGCAGATGCAGGGCGTGGACGCCAACCATGCTCAGGTTCTAAGGGTGGAGTTAAACACTGTACCGCAGAAGGAAAATTTATGTGTAGAGATGGTTCAGTTAGCCAGTCTAAAAAGAGATGCACAGGAAGATAATTCTTAAGGAGAATTATGATGGGTTTTAATTTTAGAAAAAGTTTTAAAATTGCACCTGGCGTAAAACTTAATGTATCCAAAAAAGGAATCAGTAGTGTTTCTTTAGGTGGAAAGAGTGCAAGGGTAAATTTAGGAAAGAAAGGAACTAGGACTACAGTCGGTATTCCTAAAACGGGTCTTTCATATTCTTCATATTCGCAGTATGTTCGAAGCAAACCTAAAAGTAAAAGCTCTGTTCATTGGATTTGGATTGGAATTATTGTTTTCTTTATTTTGATTTGGATTTTCTAAAAGCTCTTTACGAGCTTTTAGTTTTATAGATGTAGGAAATATTCTTGGGTAGATAATTCTAAAGTCACCACCATCTTAGTGCCGTAATAATATACGAACACCGCCAGATGATCATACATAAGATAATCAGAAAACTAACTTTCCAGTAGCCATATTTTTCCATGATGACCTCTAAACTTTTAACGATTAATGCTATACTTTCAGACATGATTTGATCCTTAGTTGGTGTAAGGCTTGAATACAGAAACCTCAAAGACTGTGAATCTTTGGGGTTTTGCTTTGTCTGGTGAGTCTATTTTTGAAAGAAGCATTTTTCACGGACTTCAATTTGTTAGAGGGGATAATACAAATTGACTTTTCTTATTTTGGAAATGAGCTTTCAAGTTGAAAACTTGCATTTAATTTATGAAATATAAGAAATAAATACTGATAGAAATACAGCCAATCATAATGCCCATGAGAAAAGGGTAGATCCACATTTAGATCTCCCTTGCTCGCACTTTATCAATACAACGTTCAATCATGCTGTGCTCTTGTTTTAGCAAGCTTTGCATACGAATGTATTGATAGTCCAAAATCATCCATAAAAGAACCAAAGCCACCACAAACAAAACAATAAAAATAATTCCAAAATGAATCATCGGTATAAACTCCGCTTTAACTCTAAATTACTCTGGCAAGCAACACACAAAGCCACTGCACCATACTTTTGACGTTCTGGTGGAATGTCATTCCCACATTCTTCACACTCAGAAAGTGAAGGCTGTGAATAGTCCTTAGGTTGGATACGAACCTGTTCTAGCTGGCGTTGTTGAGCGATATCTATAATATCAGCCATGACGACTCCGAAGCTGGCGTGCGTCATGGTTAATGATGTTTCTTGCAAGCGCACATTGTGAAAGAGGAAGCTTGATAGCGGGGTTAGGTGTAGCTGATGGGGAAATCGTGGCAGCCCATTCCAAATGAGCCCGACCAGTCCAACCACATTCAAGGTTTTGGCACTGTCCATAAAGTGTTTTTAAAAGCGGATTTTCAACTTGAGAATGCCGAATAATCACTTTAGATCCGCAGTGCGGACAAGCATTCTGATTTCTTGTATTTGCCATACGTGACCTGTTCTCGGTTTATCGTACTTATTGTATAATAAAAGTATTATATATGGTGATTTAATGTTGATTTATGTACGAAATATCGTTATTTTAATTAGACCCTCTTGATAGCTGCTCAGTGAATAACTGGCAGCTTTTTTTATTTTTCGCCTTTGGCTTTTTGAATACGAGCCCACTCCCGATTTAATGCCACTTGAGCCGTCTTTTTACTCTTATAAGTGCGTACCAATATCAAAGGCTGGCTTTGGTCACCTACCGTCATAAGCTGAGGTTTAGGCTTTGCCGAATACCATGTTTTTACACCAGTATAGGTTTTATAGTTTTTCGCTTTTCTTTGCCCTGAACCTGTCTTGGTCTTTTTCTCTTGCTCAATTTTAGTCGTGTCATCAAACAGTATGGAAACATCGTCAGCATTAGGCAGTTGTACCTCTAGCTCTATACGTGTGGTATAGCCTGAAGATTCGTTTAAGTCATGGGTAATGGTTTTGCCTAGCCAAACGATTTCATCGATCTGAGCCTTTAAACCCACAAATGAAAACTCTTGCTCCGGGAGTAAATCGGGTCGACCTTTGGCCAAGGTATAAGACAAAGATTGCTCAGCCCGTTTACATCGTTTTAATTCAGCTAAAGCGGCCAGTTCGGCTGTTTTCTTGTCACGGTGAATAAAGCGAATTTCTTTAGGGTTATCCGTATGACTACCGACAATCACATACAGCTTTTCACCCTTTTTCGGGCTGTGATAATAGGCTTTTACACACTCCACTTTGTCATGACTTTGCCCATAAGAATATGAGTGTTGGTCACCGTCAGATCTGACCAGTTCAACTGCAGGTAGGTCGAGCCCTGAACTGGTCTGTGCCTCACCAATGGGAAGTAAAAGAAGGGTATTGTTTTTGACTGTTGCAATCGCATCGTGTTCATCGGCTATGCGGGTCATGATATTGGCATCGGAGTCATTCTGGTCGATATGTGAAACCTTACGACTGCTTAAACTGCTGTGTACCATCACTTTTAAACCATAGTCAAAGGCCAATGCCTGGAAAATTTCTGCTATGGTCTGTTGGTGGAACGATCGCTCTCGCTTTTGACGAAATGCTTCTGCAAGGTCGGTACTTTCAGCCGATATTCTCAGAACATCTGGGGCACCAGAATGTGAACCGCCCGTGACCAAATAAGACCCTTTATACATCAGGCCCGTGTCCGACCAACCGAGCCAAACTTTCATTTCTGCACCGACAGAAGGAATTTCGAGCGCGTTGTCACTGTCGTCTAAAGTGAGGTCGACACTATCTGCCACCATTCCTCGGTTGTCTTGCAAACTCAGTCCAACGAGACGCGATGCCAAAGTCGATGAAATATCAATATCATTCACGGTAATGCGGTAAATAGCATGCGGATAGTTATTGAGGCTTGTATATTGCTCAGTGTTAGAGGGCATAAAACTCATAAAATGAGACCCCCAAGACTTAACAATGCCTGACCTGTAGCACCCAACAGTTTCTTGGTAGTGTCTTCGGTGATGATTAAAGAGACGCTAAACGTAATTTTTCGGGTACCGCCATTATGGAAAAAGTTGGAACGGGTTTCCTGAACGTCCTTAATAATCACCAACCCATAAATCTTTCCAGTCCCTTCAATTAAAATGTACTGCTTACCTGTGTCACCCATGTTGCGTAGCATATCGAGCGAGTTTTGGTAGCCCGTAATTTCAGGATAAATTACACCGGATAAATTGATGGTTTCTTCATCTTTTCCAGTGAACTGATAGGCAGGGGTATTGCCCACACGGCTGTTACTTGGATGTCGCCAAGCCGTTGAGCGCTGTAGCTCTTGATAAGATGCGGTCGAGAGTTGAAATACGAATAAACCAAGTGCCATCATCATGTGTCTTACTCCCGATCTGTCAACATACGACGGATCAGCGCACTGCGTTCCCGATCGCGCTGGGCTAAAGCTTGGCGTACTTCATTGGCAGCGTTGTGTAAAACACCTTTACCGCTGTTGTCGATGTGAATCTGAATATTGTCGCTATTATGAATCGTGATATTCCTATGGTTTTGAATAGGCGTTGCTCTCTGAAATTTGGGTGCATTTTGATTCCAAGCATCGTGGCCACTCATCGATTTTGATGGTTGGGTATTTCCCTTTGAGGCGCTTGCACCTATCAAAGGTTGTTTGGTGCCTGAGCCCACTGTTGGCATAGCACTATCAAAGACGCCAAGCGTTTGCCGATACTGACTCTGTAGGGCAGGTGTGCGGTTATTCAGTCCTACACCTATACCATCGACAATATGACCGCCCATGCCTGCCATGACACGGCTCGGAGAGTGAATATCCATTTTCTTCCGCATAAAGTCGGGCATGAAATTGGTGACTTGTGACCAAATACTTTGCAGCCCAGGGAACATTGATTTAATTCCGTTGATTAAACCTTTCACCAACATGCTACCAAAGCCAGTGAATTTAGCGGGAAGCTCTATGCCAAACCAAGAAAGGACTTTGGCAAATATAGAATAGAACAAACCTAATGGTGACCAGTTTAGGATGAGTGCACTTACACCTAAAATCCCACCACTAAAAGCGGTTTTGATGGTTGACCAAACGTATTTAAAGAAACCTGAAATTGGCTCCCAATTGCGGTAGATGAGATAGGCAGCACCTGCTACCGCAGCGACTACCCCTAAAATAACTAAACCGACAGGGGAGAAAATTGCACCTAAGGCACCAAAACCAATCCCTAAAGCGCCGAATGTCATTTTTAAAATAGCTAACGGCCCTAGCAAGGTCACAATACCCAGCACAAGCGCTGATATACCACCCAGTAAAACAATGCCTGCGACTGCCACTTTGGTGAGGGTTGCAGCAAGTGCTGGATTTTCTTTTGCCCAGTTACGGACGTCATTGGTAAACGTACGTACTTTGAGGATTAAACTATTTAGTGGTGGCAGTAGGACGTTACCGATATCGATACCTAATGCAGCCACGCCATTTTTTAATAATTTGATATTGTTCGCCGACGTTGCTGCACGTGCTGCATACTCTTTTTCCATGGAGCCGGCATACTGGCTTTTATCTGCTACCAAGCCCAGATTCTTCTCAAGGGCGCTCATGTTGGTGAGCAGCGGTGCGATCGCACTCAATGACTCTTTACCAAATAAATCTGAAAGAACGGAAGCCTGTTTGTATTTGTCTAAGGCAGCAATCTGCTTTAACACCATGAGAGTCGTCCCGTTGGCATCTTTTTGCATGTCTTTTGCGACTTTGCCATAGTCCAAACCAAGCTCTTTATAGGCTGAGATTTGCCCCTTAGTTGCAGACTCGCCCGCAACCAAGGCCAACATAGTATTTTTAATACCAGTCGCAGCAATTTCCTCTTGAATACCCATACCTCGTAAGGTCGCACCTAACGCGGCAATACTAGAGGCAGCAAAGCCTCCGACTTCACCAAGGGGTCCAATCCTTTGTACAATTTCTAAAATGCCTTTGGCTGCTGCTGGGGTATTGTTGCCTAAGTAGTTAATTTGGTCGGCTAGGGTGGTTACTTGTGCCTGTGACATCCGAAAAGCTGTTCGTAGTTCAGCCATCGACTGACCAGATTCTTCAGCCGAAATATCGAAGGCTACACCCATTTTTACAGCCGTTTCAGCAAAGGTGGTGAGCTCCTTACTTGCAATACCGGACTGCGCACCAGCGGCGACAATCGCAGCAATGTCCTTGGCTGCCATAGGCAAACGAGTCGACATTTCAACAATTTCATTATTAATGGATTTGAACTCAGCTTCGGTACCGTTAAAGACCTTTTTGACATCGGCTAGAGAGGACTCATAATCGATGGCCAGTTTTACGGGCACAGTCATGGCTGCCGTGCCAACACCTGCCACCATTAAGCCTTTTTTGGCGAAGTCTGAACCTTTTTGTAGGATGGCTTGGGTTTTGGCAAAACGCTCTTGCGCCTTACTGTTTTTATCCAAGGCATCACGACGTTTATTCAACTCCATGGTGGTGAGGTGGATTTTATTTTTAAGCGCACTTTCTTCGTCAGTGAGCTGTTCTACACCTCTGGATAGTTTGTCGACATTGAGTCCAGCTTTTTGCAAAGTTTGGATATGGTTTTGCAATTCGTTACGTTGGGTGGTTTCAGTACTCTTGAGCCGGCGAATCCCTTGTTCGAGGTTTTTAATTTTGTTGAGTTGAGTCTCGGTTAAGGTGTTACCGTTTTTCTGTAAGCTTTGTAGTTGCTTTAATTCACTCCGATACTCTGCCGTTTTATTGGCTGTAGCCTCTAAGGCAGTTTGCGTTTCCTTATAGCGGTTGATATGGCCTTGTTGATCCTGAAGCGCTTTAAGCTCAGTACGCGTTTTTTTAAAGGCGGTACCGAGGTTCTGTGAGCCACCAATAATCGCCTTCATGGGGCCAGACATATTGTCCTTTGCGTCAAAAAAAACGCGTAAATTTAAGGTCGACATTGGTGGGAATACCTTCACTCGTTGGTTTGATTACGCTCTAAAGCTTTTTGGTGCCACATAAATAATTCGCTGAGGCTCATTTCTGCGAAGTCGCGTGGTGACCAGTGGAAGACCAAAGCTATGTTGGCCATGACATCGGGAATACTGTCTATAATTGGATATCGGTCGCTGCACGTTGCGACTTCGGCATCAAAAAATAGATGATGTGACCTGCAATTTGACCAAGATCAACTGGGTCTAAAAGGGGCATTGCTTCACGTGGGATTTGTGGCCATACACATTTGGGAATGATTTGGCAGAGTGCATTTACATCGGAACGGTAAATGTCCTGGAGGGAGAGTCCAGAAAGTGCGACCGTACCTGGCTTACGAATCATAATTTCCGAAATGGTTTGTCCACCAACTTGAATTGGTGTTTCAAGGGTGTATTGGGCTTCGTTTGGGTTTTTGATTACTTCGAGGTTTTCTGCTTGTTGTTGCATATTCATCGCGTTTGAATTCCTAAGTTTAAAAAAGACCTACTGCATAAAATTGTGCAGTAGGTCGGGCATTACAGACCGCAGGCTTTACGCTGTGCTTCTAAACGATCGACACCGTTGACGATTTCTTTCATGGCCAAAGTATCGATTTCAATTTCTTTATTGCCGTTGACCGTAAGCTTGTAATAGGTCCATTTGGTTTTAATGGTTTGTTCAGTGTCATCACCAGGCTTTTGGGTACCCATACTGATTTCTTCATGACGACCACGAATCACAACTTCGACAGGAGTGACTGCACCTGTGTCGTCTTGTTGATATGCACCAGCGAAGCGTAGTAAGACGCCAGAGGCAGAGGTAATGCCGAACTGACGTAGTGATGTCAGATTGAGACCTCCGATTTTCCATTCAAAATCGATAGAGTCTTCAGACATACCTTGGTCGATGGCAACAGGGCCATTCATACCACCACCTCGCCAGTTCTCGAAGTTACGTCCTAAGGTTGGAAGCGTACATTCCGCAACTTCACCGACCAATGATTCAGCATCATTGAATAGGTTCATGTTTTTAAGTTTGTTTGGTAATCCCATGTGTGTTTACTCAAATAGGGGGAGGACAAATCACAGCTTTATGCTGTGATTCGTGCGCCAAAATCTGCGAGGTAGTCGTCTGTGATCATTTGGTAGAAGCCAAGATCTTCAAGTGGTGGAACTGGACCGTAGTCATAAGAGAGGCGGAATTTTCCTGCTTTTAAATTTTCTACAGGGTTCTTTGTCTCGTCATACCAAGCTTCACCACCCATGAGGTAGCCGTTATTGGTTAGGTCACTGAGTTTGGCGCGAATGCCCTCAATGAGGTCGCTGGCCAGTGATGGATGAAGTGGTTTATCGACTGCCCACATATGCGCTTCAGCAACCGTGTCAGCAATGATTTGAGCCGTGCGTGTGTAGTTCTCGAAAGGAAATAGTCCTTCCGCGTCGCAGGTACGAGAGCCCCAAAAGCGAAAGCCATCTTCACGAATGAGCGTAGTAATGCCATTTGAGTTGAGATAGTCGGCATCTGTGCCAGTTTGCTGTAGATCCCACCAGACATCTTTACTAATACCAACAACACCACTGACCGCGACATTGGAAATAACTTTGTGCCAACCTGTTAAATTGTCAATTTTGGCACGTAGCCCCAGTGCATAAGCTACAGGGGAGATAGCTTCATTTTGCGAAGTCTCGGTATTGAAATGAATGAACTGAGGCCAGATCAGCATGAGTTCTCGTGCAGCAAACGATTCACGATAAGCCACAACTTCTTCTTTGGTTCCGCAGCCATAAGCATAGGCATAAGCGAAAGCACGTAGCTTTTGTGCAGTGCTCGCCAGTGCTGTCGTTACTGCTTGGGTATCAAGTCCTGGTGCACCAATTAAACGAGGAGTCACACCCAGTTTTGCTTTTGCCGTGAGTAGGGCTTTTAAGCCTGTGTATTGACCTGAAGCTGTTGTAGTTCCAATGACAAGTGAACTTTGTTCTGCTTCTGTCTCAGCGCTATCCACACGGACAACTACAACCGTTGTATTGGTTTGGTCGACGATCGCTTGTAGCGACGACTTTAAGGTACCTAACTTTCCTGCTTTACCAATCACGCTTTGGATATTGGTGATGAGGATAGGTGTATTGAGTGGAAAGGAGGTAGCATCCGCATCTGAAGCGGTTGCAATCAAACCGATAATACTGGTGGCCACTGTACGGATCGAACGCGTACCGTTATTGACCTCTGCAACACGGACACCGTGGTGATATTCATCTAATGCCATAGGGCAACCTTTTGTTGATGTTCTAGTTCATCAAAAGGCTTACATACAAAACCCCACGTTTTAAGCGCGAGGTTTTGTAAGAGGGTATGCTACAAATTGGAGTTTATTAAAGACAGAACATCAGGATTGTTTTTCAAAAATTCAGCCAGTTTTTCTTCTGGTGTTTCCACTTGCTGAACTTCAGGCTTTTGGATCAGTTCCCATTTGAAACCATTCCAACGTGGCCATTGTTCTTCAGACCATTCAGAAGGTGGTGCTATCTCGACACAACCTGCAGGGATAGCAAATACACCAGGTTCAAGTGGTGACTCATTGGCTATTGTCTCTCCAACAAATAAACCTGAATAATTGGTTTGATACACGGTAATCTGATTCATGTTTCATTCCTTAATAGCGGATACAGGCAAGCCATGCGATGTTACGTGGTCTGTTTTCATTTGCAGTGGGTACAACACGCGATGCATCAAATGTTGCTGTGAGTAAGCCCCAATTTTCACCTGTTGAAATTCTTCCAGCCGCTTTTTCACTTAGAGAAAAAGCGCCAGTATATGAAGATGCGGGCACTCTTGCACCTGACCCACCAGGTGTGTCACCTGTAATGTTTCGAATTGCATCACCTTGTTTGCTGCCGATTAAACGACCAACATCAATACCACGTCCATCATCTGCATAACGTGGAAACTCTGCACGTGCATCAGGCACGTTAAAAGTATTTACGCCATCGCCAGCACCATAATAAATACCGATTGCAGCAAATAGATCTGCATAAGCAGTCCGAGAATAAGCTGCACCATTACATTTTAATAATCGGTAACCAGTCGGGATATTTTGTGAAGCCAAAGTGATAACAGTACCAGGTGGACAGTCATTGTATCTCGCCTCATCCGAACTCATGACACCTAAGTTCTGGCGTGCTAAAGGTTTATTTAAGATGTCGGAAAGGTTATTTTTTTGAGCCAAAGGATAAGGTGCAGCTCCTAAAGGTTCATTTTGAACAATCAGGATTTTGGCCCCAGCATAAGCCTTACCCAAAGTAATTTGCGTATTTGAGGTTGCAAGCCAACCATTGGCACCAACTTTGTTGGTAATACGTTCGCCATTAATGTACACCGCTGCACCACGGGTAGTCGTGCTAGTGAGATCTACAATAGTTTGGTTAGCAACTAGCGATTGCTCTTCTTCAACTGTATTAACAAAGACGTCCGCATTAGAAGCATCATCCCACTCTATGTCTCCTTCAATGTTCGATTTTTTCTTCAGAACTTGACCAATCGTTCCACCCGGGAAAAAATATGCTGTTGTCAAAGTATTCATGATCCAACTGTGTGTCGCAGTAACCACGTTGGGATCAATTTTTAACTCAATACTGTCACTGTTACTCACAACAAATGGAATGCGATATGCAGAGTCACTGAATGCACCATCACTTAAAGATGGTTTATGTACTTCAGGTGTATTACCAATCATGAGCATATTGCCATTTCTGTCAAATACAGCAATTTCACGAACGACAAAACTCGTTGTTTCAACGGGAATAATTAACTCTGCAGTGAATAAATTTTCATTTTCTGGATCTTGGTATATTCGGTTGACTGGTGCACGAAACCGTTCACGTTTTAATTGTTTCATCGTCGGATTGGGTATGATTTCATTACCGTTTCCATCACCAACAGCCATATGGGTGATTTCAATTTTTGAACCCGTAGCCTCGGCACTTGCTAATAGCTGCAGACCTATTGTTGTATGAATAGTTTTATATAACATTCTAAAAATTCTCCAATCTTATAATTCCACAATGTTCAGGTCATGCAGGATAATTTGGTGTTTCGGGTTTCGGAGGGCGAGTTGGATTGACTGGTAATCCAGGAATAGGAGTACCTGTAATTTCACTTTGTCTTGTTTGACTCATATAAGCTTTATCTGCAAGCCAAAACCGTTTAAGCGTGTCTTCTGGCAGTACAACTAAGCCATCTCGCATGATTTGGTTATATACCCAGATATATTGCTTTGCGACGTTGTACTCTTTACCAAGATAGGCACTACCCATAATGGCTTGCCAAACCTTAGGGCCATCATTGATTAAGTCATATTCAGGGTTTACTAGCTTTCCTAAGAAATTATCAGGAACAAATCCTGCTAAGTAATGTACTAAGTCCGCTGGATATCCCAATTCATCAATTGCTGAGGTAAATCCCCGAAGCGCTTTATTAAACTCTCCGACGATCAACCAATCGTATGTTTCAGTTTGAATGAAATCCAAATTCGGATAACGATAATGTTCAATTGGATAATTCATGATTGAAGCAATGCCACTACCTTCACCTAAGATGCTTGGTAAAAAGAAAAGTGTGGAGACCTGAGCCTTAGGATAATAATCCCTGACTACTGCGCGTATGCGACGCACGGAGTTGCCCAGCTCCTCTTGCAAGAAAAGCAAATATTCTTGTTCTGTCGCCCCTGAAACATCACTCATCCGATCGGCAATTTCTGGTGCATACAAACCTGTTTCGTTATTAAATTTAACCTTTGTTGGATAGTCATAAATACACGGTTTATCATTGGGATTAATCCACCACCACGGCTCACCTACTTGCATGTAAGGAGTATGACCTTCATTATTTAAAATGCCTGCAAACTCGATAAAGACTTGTTGTAGCCAATTCATTGCTTCAGGAATACAGGGACTCAGCAAATAACTAGGGGGTTCATAACCTGTATATGCATAATTGTTATCCCAATCCCGCTGCGTCCAACTAAGCTCTGCTGCTTCACTATAAATCTCGTATGAAATAGAAAAAATCATTTTCATGAAATGTTTATGTGCTGCACGGGCAAAATGGGTATGCCAAATTGTTGCTTCTCGGTTCAAGTAAGAGTCGAATTGGTCGTCACCCGGACCGCGTCTGACGATAAACCGCTGTTGTTCTATATCCCAACGGGAATCATAAAAATGAGACATTCCACAATAGTGATTAATAAAACCTCGATAACCTAAGTCATAGCAGTTTTTTATCAAGCGAGCTGGGTTCACATTGTAGCTATCGTCATAGCCAGTACACATGCCTAAAGTATGTTGTGGAATACTTAAAGATTTACGCTTATACGTGCTATTGCTTCCAGTACATCGAATCTTGCTAACATGCAATTCACCTTGTTGTGGTCGCTCCAAAGGATCACTTAACTCAGCATTAAATCCATGGGTTAAACATCCAATAAAGATACGGTGAATGTCTTCTTTCGGAAATGGAATGTTCTGCTCATAACCACTGACTACAGTGTTCCAATCAATCGTGATATCGGCATGGGTTGCTGTTAAAGTTACTGGATCAGCAAGATTTGCTAATCGTAAATAGTAAGGTGATTGGCCTGTTTCGCTATCGTCATTAACAATAATCGTCATGACTAACCCGAGATGTTCATTATCAATTGCAGGCACATCACCTGAAGTATCGATAGAAAAAGATAAAGTACAGTTTCTAAAATCACCTTTTGTTTCATAGGCCAAATATGGGTGCATCGCTTGATCTTCACTAAAGAAAATAGCTGCAGCGAAATCGTTTTGACGTCGTGAAGTAAAATAGACATCAAAAGCATCTTCAGCCTCACCCACAAGGCAGAAGGACATACTTCGTGGCCCATCAATTGTCCAGCAGTCGGCGGAAAAACGAGGGATGGTACTTTCAATGATATGAAAAGCTTCTTGAGTGGAATCTTGGCCTAAATAGTTGCTTATCTCTGTTATTTGATCTTTCAAAAAAAGAGTTCGATTTCCTAGTGCTTTTGCTTGTTCATTCATGTTGCCATTAATGCCGCCCAAAGCTAATTCATTTTTTTCAAGTAAACGAATTGGGGACCACTCTGATTTACTGATTATTTCACTCACTTAAATTGACTCCATTTAATCTATAACTGCCGTCGAGTAACCAAGTACCATCTAAATACAATCCACCTGCGGCCTGAGCGAACTCAATTTCTTGGCCAGTAATAACGGCCGCTGCTGTGTAAATACTCGAAGTACTTTCAAGAACGAGTGATATTCCAGTAAGGTGAGAACGTAAATTTTTATAAGTACGGACAACTTTCGTTAACTCTTTAAAATCAAACTTACTGATATTATTTTGACTAGTCTTAATAAAAATATTGAATGTATAAGGCTTACCTTGTGGCACCATGTTGAACCATTCTTGTACGACAATTGGAAACCCCAATGAATTAAGCGCGCCATCTAACGATCCAATCGTACCTTTAATACTATGGTTCTTCAGGGAGGTTTGTATGACTTGCCGCTTTTGAATTTCGGTCCAATCTTTATTCCATACATCAACTGAACGTTCCCATGCTAACCATGGCAAAACTTCAACTGGTGCATTCAGTGGATCATTAAAGCTGCGTATATTTACTTCAATATTTGAAACACGTGAAAATGCACTTTCAAAATTCATTTCAAATTTAGTGGAGTTTGGGGGCAGTAATTTACTCATGTGTCCACCTTTGAAATATTAATGCTGGTGCAATACGCAACTTGGCCGATTGAAGTATCGATATTGCTTGCAGGTGAAATCAAATTGACACGGCTGACACCTGCTTGGTGGAGTGCTTGGTAAATCCCAGACAATGAAACGCCATCATTAAATGAATGGACTTTTTGGATATATTCTTCTGTGGCTTTATAGCAACTGTTCAAAACGATAGTTTCATCTGGACCTTCATCAATATAAATTTCTGCTTCAATGATGTAATTGATAATAGATGCCGAATAAATAATAGGACGATCTGTCAAAGGGCGAACTGATTTAGCATTCAAAGCTGTATTCACAACATTTAAAAGGTCTTCTGATGCAGTACCATTGCCTTCAGTAGAAAGCACATAGATATTACAAATACCCATTGGGTTTTGGTTTTCATCTAATGGCGCATAAGGATAAATGTCTTTAACCCGTACATCGGCGTTGAGGCCATGGAAAATGTATGAACCTTCACTACCAGCAGTAGTTTGGCCTTCAGGTGCAAGTTGCACACGCTTACGGAGTGATGCATCAGTTTCGTATATAGCTTTTGTTGTTGAGGTTTCAGCAGTAATTAATTGGCGTTTTAGATTTTTTTCAGCAGCTTTATGTTCAAGGTCTATTCCTGAAGAATATGCAAGTAATACGGCTTTAGCCGAATCATTGACATGCTGACGTACAATCATTTCTCGAAATGCAAAGACTTCTGCTAGTTTGTAAGCAGGATCAGATTCACGAAGTCGTGTATAAGAAATACCAAGGGCATCCATACGACGATAATATTCTTGTAGTCCAGCATCTAAAATTGTTTCGTAGTTTATTTGCTCTACAACTGTTGGTTCAGGTAGTTGAGATAGATCAATTGCATTAGTCGATTGAGTCATGTTGAAGCGCCCATTGTTAATGGAATTGATAATTTATTGATGTCTGAAGAACCAACAATTTGCATTTCTAGATCCAATTGGAAACGGCTATTTTCTGCCTTAGAAAAATGAGCATTGATCAGTTTGATTCGGTCTTCCCAAGTCAAAATGGCTGTAGCACTTGCGGCCATCACTTGAAGGCGGACAGCATCATTAAAGGGTTGATCGAGCAATTTAAAAATCATAGAACCGTATTCACGACGCATCACTCGGCTGCCAATGGGCGTAAATAAAATGTCTTGAATGGATTGTTTAATGTGAGGAATGACCTCGAGGCTTTGACCAGTTTCACGTGACATCATGCTTTTGACACTCCTGTATCTGATCCACCAGATTGAACCCCACTATGCTTGTGGTTTTTAAGACTAATGCTTCCGGCATTCACATCAGATTCTGTACTGAAGTTGCCAGTAGAGTGACTGCTACCTTGGATCAATTGGCTGCCACCTACTGTATTATTTCCAGTCATGGCAGTACTGCCATTGACCTGTAAATTACCGTTAATGGAGGTATCGCCATTGATCGTGATACCTCCAGATGCAGTAAGAATGGCCGTTCCTCCATTGGGGAGGATGGCTTGTAATGAATGATTAGCAGTGTCATAGCTGATCATGGCCCCATCCTCATAGACTCTTAATTTAATATTTGGGTTCAATGATGGAGTCGGAAAAGATTCATTGTTTAAACCAACCAAAACAATGCCGAGGGCAAGCTCACCAGTTGGGCTGAAGACGACACATTCCTCATTGATGCTAGGTAAGTCATGACTTAGGTCTGCACCTGCGCGTAAATTAAATAGACGTAATTCATCGGTCACGATATCGCCGAGGTCGACTGTGACGGTATGAAAAGGTTTAGCAGGGGTAACGCTTTTAATTCGTCCTAAACGGATCAAATTTTCTAAGCGGCGATGGATTTCAGCACTCATGTGCCTACTTTGCGTTAAGGGTTCAAAGCTTGCATTAATGGCAATTTGTAAGAGGGGATATTACAAATAGAGAGACTTCATTTTGCTCTAAGATTTAGGGCTTTAAATGCCTCATGACTGAGTCTTCAATCATTTGAATATCAGTTGGAGCAAACCCCAACAATTCACGTTTGGGATAGGTAATGGATGGCCCATTTTTACTGACACGGGCACGTAAACCATCTTGGTGGATACGAGCTACAAAAACGACATTACTCAGAAAACCAACGCTTACCATCTCGGCATTTGAAAAATTTCTAAAATAACGCTGCGATCGGAGTTTGGTGAACATTTTACGACGAATTCTTTTGCCTTCGCGTAAACGTCTCGGAGCAAAGCTTGAGCCATCTGGGCCAACTTGTGCCGCAATACGTTGCTGTTGGCTTTTTCTTAAATCTGCTCCAACCTTTTTATTCAGCTTCGTCATTTCAGCATCGCTGAGTTTATTCAGCATCGGCGTTAGGTATTTGACCAAATCGTCTAAGTTATCACGCATGGCTTGACCCTTATGGTTTCTTCGCTAAAGGCATTTCGAGTGCGACTATATTTAAAGTTTCAACACTGGTCCACGTTGCTAAGAGGTTGCCTTGATCATCTAGCAATTCGCATTCGGTTGCAGGTGAAGCGGGTTGGTACTGAGGTTCTTCGGGATAAGAAAAGTTGTAGCCACCATGCTCTTGCAGTTGAATAATCACACGTTCTGTCAGTTCTAATTCAAACATGACATCGACTTTATCGTTATCAATAAATTCAGCCTCGAACTTCACAGCATCTTTGTTTTTATCTAAATTGGCGAGTAACTCTGATTGGTGTACGCGAATCCATTGAAACAGTAAGAAGGCAATCAGGTCAGCATCACCTGTAAAGTCTTGAATGACAAACTTCACAGGTGAAATACTTTCCATGCCGTAGCCATTTGCAAGCGTAGTACGATAACGACCGCTTTCAATATGCATGCTGAGCTTATCTGGGTTGTCCTGGAGGAACTTCAGATGACTCACCAAATGTTCGCGCAGACTAATCGGCTTTTTCATGCAGTTTTTCTCTGGTAGTTTGGATCGAGGCGATTCATCACTCGAAGGAACTTGCTGTCATAGCCCAGCTTTTTATAGTTGCGACCGTTATATAAGCTAAAGACTGCATCCCAATTCTCTTGGCGTAATGCTTCTAGCAAAGTCCATTTTTTCCCAGCGACCGTTCCCGACTTAAATTCACAAAAGCGGAGAAAGGCTTCAAACTGTAGGCTTTCACTTTGATAATGCTGCTCTACAAATTCCTGAACAGAGGAATAACCGAGGTCTTTCCAGTTTTCGCCCATCAATTGAAAGCGCCCCCATGAAGCCGACATCAGAGCAGAGTCTTCATCAATTTGCTTTGCTAAAGCTAACCGTGTGTATTCGGCAGCATTGCCGTGGTACCCACCTGTTTGGGTATTTATCACATTGGGATATTGGCTCATCATTTTGTCTGCAAAAGCTTTGCCACGTTTCTGGCTGAGGTAGAAATACATACGGTGACGTTCAAACAGAATCTTCGGTCGACCATCAGGCAAATACCCTTCGCCTTGTGTTTCAACTTCGGCAATCGCACGAATCACAATTTCAGGGACATCAAGCCGTTTTGCACCAATCGTTAAGTCCGCATCTTTTAGATGTTTAGATAGGTCCAGACCTTTGAGGGCATTCAATGTGGTATTCCCGACAATGCCATCCACTTTAATGTCCATCTTCTTCTGGAATTGAATCACGGCATATTCAGTACTTTCACCAAAGTGGCCATCGATAGATAGAGGTTTATTATTTTTACCTTTCATGCCATTTTTAATCAGAAGTTGCTGTAGCTCAGAAACGGCTGAACCCTTAGCTCCAAATTTAAGTAGCTTCATGATGGACTCCAAATTAGTTTGGCCACATTTCCTCTGCTGCGAAGCACGATGACAGCAAGAAGCAGTGCAAAGATGGCATCCCATAGGGTGACGGGATCTTTAAAGAAGAGAATGTGAACCGACTGCCCAAGAAAAGAGGCAATAAGCAATGTTGCCAGCCATGAGTAACCACGATGGAAAGCGGTTTCTTTAGGGCTATAACAAGCAATGCGGATACCGCAAATCAGATAGGCCAAAACAGCGATAAATTGAAATAAGAATTCGATCATGAGGCACCTCCACCTCTAAAAGTCTTCCAAATGTCAGACAGTTTGGATGTCTTCACCCAATCAACTGCTTTAATCAAAATGAAAAGTGAAAATGTGGATGCAATAAGCGCTGCTGTCGCATCGCTGGTGATAAAAGTTCGGCTGGTAATTTCAGATGCAAGCAAATAGCCAATACCCGTTGAAAGCAGCATCGTGCGTAAGCGCTGCCAAGCAGATAAATCTTTTTCATAGGTGGCAATAAATGCTGCACCTAAAACAGCGCCGAGTAGGGCATTACCATTAATAAAAGGCAGGATGGAAACGGCACTTAAACTGATAGCTGTTGCCGTTGTGGTTGTCGTGGTAGGTTCAGGCATGCTTAATCCCATAAATTAATTGTTTTTGTCATCTGCTGTTGGGCGGGGATATCAGGCAAAACAACCTCAGTGCCAAGCACCAGTATTGGACCTTGTTCAGCCAAAGCCGGGTTGCTTTCCAACACTGTCTCAGTAACACCAGCGGTTCGACCGTAATAGCGCCAGCAGATCAGATCAATCGTGTCCCCCTGAACGGACTTCACTGTTTTCATATCAATTCCACGGTACAGCGACTGGTACCAAGCAAGTCACGAATCGCCCAACGCAAGTTACGTCGATGTTCATCAATGGTCGGTGACAATTCTTCAGCCCGTTTCTGGCCATCACCTGTGCTGTCATAGCTTCGATATTTTTCATTAATGTCCGCTGCGATCGCAGAATGAATTGCACGTAAATACAGAAGTTCAGTATTGGGCTTTCCATCGATGGTCGAAGTTGCGAGCTCACTTAGTGCCGATGCTTTAAATTTGAGCGAGCGTAGTTGCTCATTGATTTCTAACATGGCTGCAATCGCGGCATCTTTTAGACGAGGGTTGGAAATGCTGCCATCTAAACGCACAGATTCCCGGATCAGATTCAATTGAAGATTGGGAAAGAACCCATCATTGCTAATCGACTCATCTGGCATGGTTGTAGGTGCATTAAAGCTAAAACCAGTCATAGTCATATCCTAGGTGGTCGGTGGATGATGGTTCAGAACAACAACTTAAAAGTTTTGTCATCCCCATCATGCCGACCAGGTGCGGGGGGCACAGGTTAAGAAGATGCAGCAGCTTGCTGTTCTTCTAATTGTTTGGCCAAGAGCTTTTCAGCACGATCAAGGTCTTGTTTACAGCCGACGTTGTCTTTCTTGGCAATCGCTTTTTTCATGTACTCAATTGCAGGTACATAATTGTCTTCAGACAGAAAAACTTTCCCAATTGCGCAGTACAACTTGGCGCGAATAGGATCATGTAAGTCAAAACCTTCAGTAAGTTTTTCAGCATCAAGCAAAGTATTTAAATCAAATACTTCGCTTGCTTTCAGCTTGGTCAATGCAGCATTAGCAATTTCTTCAGCCACAATACTTGGAGTGTCCCGGCTAAAAGAGTCAGGCATATCTAATCCGTGTTCTAAAGCAAACACAGCAATCTTTAAGCCTTCATGGAACATGCCAGCATCAAAACACCACAGCATGATGGTGGTGACAACTTCGTCGTCCACCTTTTGATTGGCCGCCAAAATACCTTCGACATAAGGTTGGTATTTTGGAATCAGTTTGCCTTTAGCTTCAGCACGGCTTTCATCTGATTTGATATGTGAAAGCAGTGATTTATCATTTTTCAGTTCCGCCAACTGGAGTTGATAGATCGATGCATCATGGCGGGTTGCTCCAAAGGCATCCGCCTTGGCAGATTTCTCTGCCAAAACGCGAAGAAAGTGGTTACGTGCGTGATTCATTTGTCACCTACAGAACTTCGATGTTTTCAACCAAAGCCACTTTTTCATAGGCTTCGATCACGTAGTCTTCGTTGCTCGATTGATAGTCTGCAACACGGTTTTTCTCAGGTTCTTCACGAATGAAGCGACGTTTGCCACCTTCTTGGTAGTAAATTGACAAATTGTCGAGAGAGGTGATCAGGAACGTGTTATCTGGGAAGAAGGGAACGCGAACGGCAGGTAAGCCACCAATTTGCTTTTGACCTACCAAAACCTGACCTGCAAGCGTGTTTTGGTTGTCTTGATCTTGGTTCAAAATGGCAAAGTTCTTATCGTTCAATAGAGAACGACCGCAGATCACTACTAGATCCGTCGCATCCTGGTGAACTTCATCAATCAAGCTATCAACAGCTTGCTTCACTAAGGCATCCAAGTTTTTATAGTCACCTGTAGAGCCCACAGTAATTTTGCCTGAGCCTTGTACGACCTCGGTCATATTGCGTTCAGGGCTGCGGGTACGAATTTTATATAGCCAGCCTTCGTTTACATCTTGCAGCAATGGATTGGTGTTGCGGTTGGTGGTTGTTGCGATGCTTGTACCGTTCCAGCCAATCATAATGCGGTCTAAGCCAATCGCTTTGGCACAAGCACCTGCCCATTTTTCAGGGAAGTCGGCAAACTTTGCCCAGGCATCGATTTTTGAATAGAGTAAGGCAATGTCGAAGTCTGTTTTTTGACAGGCATAGGTGTTAGCCGTTAGACCTGTCGGATCGGATGGATTACGTTTGGCATCACCTGTGGTATCAGTACGACCAGCAATGGTGCTATTTACAGAAAGACCAATGGCTTGACCAGTTGCCTCAACCACTTCAATGACATTGATACGACCTAAAAACTCGCTTGATAGCTGAATTTTTTCTTCCAACTTTTGTGCCGGTGTTGGTGCAACAGTGAACTGAACCGCTGCACTGTCGACTTCGTTAATGCGGGCAACTTCGCCCATGTAGTGATTAAACTTTTTTCGTGTATCGTTACGCATGATTAAGAAATTCCGTATTAGTAAACGACAGCAGCATTACTGCCTGAATGCCCAGTGCTTTCAGGTCGTTTGTTATGATTTGGGTCAGGTTGATGATTGAATGAGTCTGAAAGGGTGCTGTGTTTTTGCTCAAGTTCGCTATATTGGGTTTTCAGCTCGTTTAGTTCCTGCTGCATTTTTGAGAAAGCCGTACTTTGCTTGCCAAAGGTTTCTGCAATTTGCTCGAGTACTTTTTTGACTTCGGTAAAGTTCAGTTTGGCTTCTGCGCCTTGTTGTTCAATTTGCGGGGAGAATAGGTCACTGAACTTCTGAACCATTCCAGCAAATAAGCCTTTGCTGTCGTCTTCAAACTCGATTTGAGTTTCTGCAGCAATGGAAAAGGCATTCTTCTCAGAGTTTTCACCAAACTTAGCAACCATGCTGGAAAAGCTGAGTTTTTCAGTACCGATAGAAGCAGGGGAATCAGTCACTGCTAGGCCTACTAAATAGGCTTCGCCTTTACCTTGGAAATTCGGGTCAATTTCGATACTGGTGAAAATCTTCTGACGCTTTTTGTTCATTTCGACCAAGTCAGAAGTTGCGTCAATTTGTGCAAACAATGCCAGCTTCTTCTCACCGTTCATGTCGACTTCTTCGGCTTTGACTGCAAGCACATCGCCATAAGCACGGAAGGAAGAATCGGGCATTACACCACGTAGGTGCTCAACCCAAATACGCGCGCCATATACAGACTGGTTGTAGTTTTTTGCAGCTTGTTCAATCCAAGAGCGTTCAATCACGCGCTTATCAATGGTTTCTCCTTCGACTGCAACACGAAAGAACTTTGATTTATTTGTCATGGTGTTTTAACCGTTCAGAAATTTGCTCATCAAATAATGAGCATCATTGAAAGTCCGACGGCATTAGTAAATAAATCTGCTTTGTAAGAGGGGATGCTACAAATCACAAGGAATGATCTGAGGTAGGAAAACTGAATAATAGGCACAAAAGCAAAAAGCCAAGAACGGCAATTCTTGGCTTTTTTATTTCCAACCCTTAGATCAAGTAAGGATCAAAAATATGAGAGATAACAATACTAAATTTTTAGTTAAGTTTCTAGGAGCGACAATGGAAGCTATGAACTTAAAACCAGAAAGTTTTGTGAAAATATTCTGGAATCTTGCATTAATTGCTATAGCTCTAATGGCGACAAGAACACTTTTAAATATAATTTCATTTTATGTAGGCCTACCTCAATGATGGAAAAACAATCTAAAAATAAGGAATTACGTACTTGGACTTATGTTGTCATATCCTACGTTTTAATTGGAATTTTGATTACTCAAGCTGCACCAATCCTTTTAGCACTTTCTAACCTTATCCAAGTTCTTAAATAAAGCCCTTTGTAAGAGGGGATCATACAAAAGCTAAATCAAGCTTTGTACAAAGTGCATTGCTTTAATTGGCGCATGAATACATTTGACACCGAACGCTTCGAGCTAACATTTGATAACCGAGTAAAGGCAAAGTTCCTTTACTGGATGGGTTGGCGTATCAGCAGCATTGCGGAATACCTACAGGAAAATGAAAAAACCGTTCATTCATGGAAAGCCCGTGACGAATGGGACAAAGAAGCACCTGAAGGAATTGCTGCACAGGCACTCGAAGCCCGTTTGTGTACCTTGTATTTGCTCGAGAAAAAAACACCAGGGGATTTCAAAGAAATCGACCTATTAGAACGTCAAAAAGACAAATATAGCCGACGCGAAAAATACCTCAGTGATGGCGGTAATGAAGCCGACATCAATCCCAAAATTCAAAACCGTAATGCCAAACCGAAAAAGATGCCTAAGCGAAACTTGATTACGCAGGCCATGATTGAAAAGGTTCAGGCAGATTTTGATGAGGGATTATTTGACTATCAACGTACTTGGTTCAAAGCCAAAAATCAGCGCTCACGCAATATCTTAAAAAGTCGTCAAATTGGCGCGACGTATTACTTTGGGCGAGAAGCTTTCGTTGATGCGATCACAGGCGGAGGTAATCAGATTTTTCTTTCTGCTTCCAAAGCACAGGCACACGTTTTTAAATCCTATATTAAGTCCTTTGCTGCTGAGTCGATTGATCTTGATCTACAGGGCGATCCAATCGTCCTGAACTTTGAAGAAGGTCCACCTTCAGAACTAATATTTTTAGGTACCAATGCCAAAACAGCTCAGGGCTTCCACGGCAATTTTTACTTCGATGAATACTTTTGGGTACATGGTTTTCAGACCTTACAGAAAGTTGCCTCTGGTATGGCTATGCACAAACGCTGGCGCAAAACCTATTTCTCTACGCCATCATCAAAAAGCCACGAAGCTTTTAACTTTTGGACAGGGGAAATCTTTAACAAGGGCAGACCTAAAGATAAACGACTGAATATTGATGTCAGCCATGAAGCCTTAAAAGATGGTCGACTCTGTGAAGACAAAATTTGGCGACAGATTGTCACTATTTTAGATGCTGAACGCGGCGGTTGTGACCTATTCGATATTGATGAATTACGCTTTGAGTATTCGGCAGAAAGTTTTGCCAACTTGCTCATGTGTATGTTCATGGATGATGGACATTCGGTCTTTCCACTTTCAGTTATGCAGCCGTGCATGGTGGACTCATGGGTACTGTGGGACAGAGACTTTAAACCTTTAGCCCTTCGGCCATTTGGTTATCAGGAAGTATGGGTCGGTTATGACCCTGCTGAATCGGGTGACACAGCGGGTTTAGTGGTGATTGCACCACCATCGATTAATTATTCAAAATTCCGCCTACTGGAACGTCATCAATTTAAAGGTATGGACTTTCAGGCGCAGGCGGCTTACATCAAAAAAGTTTGTGAAAACTACCGTGTGACCTACATTGGTTTAGACACCACAGGCATGGGGACAGGGGTTGCCCAATTGGTACGCCAGTTCTTCCCAGCACTAACCACTTTTAGCTATTCGGTAGAGGTTAAAACAATGTTGGTACTGAAAGCCATGGATGTGGTTCATCAAGGTCGTTTTGAGTTTGATGCAGGCTGGACCGATGTCGCACAAAGCTTTATGGCCATCAAAAAGACCATGACAGGCTCAGGTCGCCAATTCACTTTTGAAGCTACACGTTCAGAAGAAGTAGGGCATGCCGACCTTGCTTGGGCGTGCATGCATGTCTTTGCAAATGAACCACTGGAAGGGCGTAACGTCCACAATACTGCTGCAATGGAAATATTCTAATGTCTGAAACTCAAAACTTGCCTGCTGTGGCGCAAAACAATGCGATTCAAGCCTTTACCTTTGGTGACCCTGAACCTGTCATGAATACGCATGATTACATGAGTATGTTTCAGGTGTATTGGAATGGGACTTACTATGAGCCGCCAGTGAGTCTTGAGGGCTTGGCAAAGTCTTTCCGTTCTACACCTTATTTGTCGACCGCTATTATTTATAAGCGCAATCAGTTGGTTTCTGCATTTAAGCCGAATAAGTTGATGTCTTCCAAAGCCTTTGAGCAGTTGGTCATGGACTTTTTGGTGTTTGGTATGGGCTATGTGGAAGCAGTAAAGAGTCGTTCAAACCAAGTGGTGCAGGTGACTACGCCTTTGGCCAAATACATGCGACGTAAACAAGACCCGAAAGAATTTTTAATGATTACAGAAAACTGGAAGTACCACCATTTTGAGCGTGATTCAGTTTTTCAGGTACGTGAGTGCGATATAAATCAGGAAGTGTATGGCACACCTGAATATTTGGCAGCTTTGCAGTCTGCTTGGTTAAATGAGTCTGCGACTTTGTTCCGTCGTAAGTACTATAACAATGGTTCTCATGCTGGGTTTATTTTGTACCTGACCGATCCGCAGCAGAATGAAGACGATGTAAATAATTTACGTCAGGCACTTAAAGACAGTAAAGGACCAGGGAACTTTAGAAATCTGTTTTTGTACTCACCCAGTGGTAAGCCCGATGGTATTAAGTTAATACCCGTGTCGGAAGTGGCAGCGAAGGATGAGTTTGCACATATTAAGTCTATTACTCGGGATGACATATTGGCGGCTATGCGTACACCACCTCAGTTACTAGGCATTATTCCCAATAATACGGGTGGTTTTGGCTCTATTACGGAAGCGCAAGAAGTTCATTGGAATGCGGAGATAGAACCTCTCATGCAAAGAATTGCAAACCCGATTAATGAGTGGTTGGGTTTAAATGTGATACAATTTTCTAAATTAGGTGTAAAAAAATAAGAAATGTCATTTCGGCAATTGTGGGTACTTAGATACTCTGGTATAATCCATGAACTACATGGCGATTATTTAGATAATCGCCATGTAGTTCATGGAGTTTTTCTTTTTTTAGATAGATAAGAAATAGTATAAGTTTTGTAAAAACAATTGAACAAAAAATGCTACTTAGATACTATGCTTGGAAGTTCTTAAGAACTTCCAAGCATAGTATCTTATATGCCCATCATTTATTAAAAAAGGAGGTCTGTTATGAACACTATGGTAGTACCTCGTCCAGCCGAAAAACGTACCAACCGTCGTGAAATGTCACCAGAACGTTTAGCTACGTTAGTAAATACTGCTGAACAAGCAGCTCAACGTGGTACAGAACGTATGGAAAAAGTGAGACAGTCTGTTAGTCTTCGAGGCTAAGATTGTCTCAATTTGTATTTGCATATCACTCAAAATTTAATAATGACTCAGATTTCAAAGAAGTTTTTGAGGAGTTTTGCTATTACAAAGAAAATAGTGAACCTCATGAACACCCATCACCTAGACGTCATGCACAAGAAACCTACGAAAGTTTATCTCCTTTGTTTGGGCGTGATCGTTTCGATAAAAAATACCCTGAAGCTAGTAATCAGAATATTCAACACTTGCACGTAAAGCAACCTCATTCTAAGTGGGACTTTCTTGATGGTTCTGCGAAAACCCAATGGGAATGCACCAGCGATAGCTATTTAGTTTATTCTTATTTCGAGCATAACGGTATACATCATTATTTTGTGCTTGAGTTTTATAAATCAGAAAGTCATGCTCAATATGAGCAGGATGTTCAAATTTTTATTCATGAAGCAGAGCAGTACCGATTGACTCAAATTAATTTGACTGCCTAAATCACTTAAAAATATTAATTAAAAATAGATAGATACTGCGTATCAAATTATACTTGTGGCTTGAATCGACTTGCTTGCTAATAATTTGATATGAACCAACTTGATAAAAAAGACAATGCTGATTTAGACAAAATTGATAGAGATATCAATTTCCATCGAATCATGGTTTTTCTGATTCTTATTACAGCTATATTTTTTTATATGATTTTTATTAATCTTAAAGTTACTGAATCTGCTCAAAGTTGGGGACCAGTAGGCGATTTCTTTGGGGGCATTCTTAACCCAATTTTTGCATTATTTGCCTTTTACTGGCTGACATATTCAGTTCGACTACAAATTAAAGAGTTAAAAGAAACACGAGTAGAGTTGGCTAAAGCGACTAAAGCTCAAGAAGAGTCAGCAAAACATCAAGAAGAAATTGCTAGGCTTGAAAGTGAAAACGTAAAAACTCAAGTTGAGATTTTAGAGTTAAATAAAGATACATTGAAGAGTCAGCAAGATGCAGCAATTGCACAACAACAACAAATTGCACTTCAAAATTTTGAAAGCCTTTTTTTCCAGTTGTTAAAAGCAAAAACTGATATTACGAATGATATTAGATATTTTAGAACAGCTAAAGGACATCAGGAAGCAGAATTATTTGTTGGAAAAGAAGCCATAAAATATGGTATAGAAGGATTCAAACAATCTCAAACCTCTATGGCTTGGGAAGAATACTATCGGCATAACCTCTTAGATTACATGGGTAGTTATTTTCGAATTTGCTATCAAATTACAAAATTAATTGATAATACAGATGATCTTAATGGTCATACTGATACTGAACACTACTCTAAAAAGAGAAAAGAATATTTTGATATCTTTAGAGCAACATTGACACAATATGAGCTTGAAGTATTTTTCTTTAATTGCTTAGGGAAATATGGCAAGGATAATTTTAAGAGTTTAGTTGAAAAATATGGGATATTTGAACATATTCTTTTTGAAAACAATGTTTATGATCATAAGGCTATAAATAAAATATCTAGATTCGCGTATAAATATAATGGAATTGCTTTCGAAGATAGTGATGCATATAAATCTTATTTTGATGAGTTAAGTCGAATTAAATTTGGTTTGAGTGAGAAGGATTTTAATAGTATTTGTATAAAACTAAAAGATGTAAAGTTCATTTTAAATTTAAACTCAATTAGAGTTGCTGCATCAATTAATTCACTAATTTCTTGGAAGATGAATGAATTAATTTTCACGGAAAATAACATTGAAATTATTAAGGAAAAATCTATTTCATATTATAAAAAAATTAATGAAATTAAAGATTATGAGGGGTATATAAAAGAGTATAAGAGTATGATTGAGTATGTTGAAAATTATTTTAAGGTGGAGGGAAGAGAGCCAGTATATTATGAAAAAGTTAGATGTAATTCAGCTTCAATTTACTCACTATCTGATTTGGATTCAAGTATAGACGTTTGCAAAGAACATATCGAGCAAAAAAATAACTACTTAGGAATGATTGATTCATTCTTGGAGGAGCTTAGAAAAAATGAATATACGGAAACCGTACTAACAGTTATTAAATACAACATTGATTACTTAGAATATTGTAAATATATGAATAACAATGAAGAAAAACAACAAAAGAAAAGTGCCTAAGAGGCACTTTTCTTTTGCTAAAATCGAAGTTTTACCCCTCAATCATATGCACATACTTATACCACTCATCCATTAGATCATTTGATTGATTTTCAGTAGGGTAGTAATGGTTTTTGCAATCTTTATAGTGGCGATATTTAGAATTTATTGACTCAGCAGGTGATAAATTTTGATACTCAAAGAGGTGGTCCCACTTGTTTGAACAACTAAAAGCGTATTTATAAGTGATATTCCGCTCTAGTTAAGCCACCTTGTTTTGTTGGGGTAGCTGATCATAGTAAAACTCATTTGGTGTCATTTTGTCT
>NZ_JACBEZ010000090.1:0-736 GCF_013391465.1 Acinetobacter sp. SwsAc2
TGTATCTGAGGGTCTGTAGCTCAGTTGGTTAGAGCACACGCTTGATAAGCGTGGGGTCACAAGTTCAAGTCTTGTCAGACCCACCAAATCTGACTAACAAGCATTGTTAAATGCTGAATACAGAAAACAGAAACATTGACTTATTGATAAGCTGGGGACTTAGCTTAGTTGGTAGAGCGCCTGCTTTGCACGCAGGAGGTCAGGAGTTCGACTCTCCTAGTCTCCACCACTCATTGCGATGCAATGAGTTAAACATTAAGCAAACGAACTGATAGCTTATAGAGCTTAGTGATAATAAAGCGTAGAATGCGCTTCGTTGTTATTAATCTCTGTGATTTATCACAGTTTCCTGACCTGACGAAGGCTGGAAAAATCATTAACAGAATATATTTGAGTTGAAATAATTTGTTCATACTCGTTTTTAAGATCGACATTAACAGTGATTTATTACTGATTGATGAAGATTGAAGAAATGAGTTACTAGCGAAATTAACTGAATCAAGCGTTTTGGTATGTGAATTGAATTGAAGCTGTACGGTGTTTAAGTACACAGAGCAACAAACTGTATGATCGAGCAATCGATCTGTCCTAGTACTACTTGTAGGTGCTACGACTGTTTGGGGTTGTATAGTCAAGTAATTAAGTGCATGTGGTGGATGCCTTGGCAGTCAGAGGCGATGAAAGACGTAATAGCCTGCGATAAGCTCCGGGGAGGCGGCAAATATCCTGTGATCCG
>NZ_JACBEZ010000091.1:0-513 GCF_013391465.1 Acinetobacter sp. SwsAc2
TAAATAAACTTAAGGTGGCGTAAGTGTCATAAGATGAAAGAACGTTTTAGAGTAAAAAAATCAGGACAAGGGTAACAGCTAGGTACTTTTTTATAAAGCCTGGATGTTATATCCAAGCTTTGTTTAATCGGTATTTTATGAAGCTTTTGGCTCCCCAAGTAATTGACCTATTTCCAAACGTGTATAGCCACGTTCTTTAAAAATCAAAACAATAGCCTGTTTATAATCTTCAGAAGTAGAAGTCTTATACTTAGTTATCAGTTGATTTTCAGAATTCAGCTCAAGATCATTTTTGATGGTCAATACTTCGCTAGAGATCTTGTTAAAGATATTTAGGTTAAACATACAGGCACTCGTCATCCGTATTATAGCGGCCCGACTATAACGAATACCTGTCTTAGCTACGCTAGACACCCTTGGCCGCAAGGATTACAAATTAAGAAAAATTCCGCAAGTTTTTGTCTATTGAAAGAATAAATAATCTCCCAACTGCTATCTATTTAACATAATGGC